>USBC01000038.1 GCA_900552845.1 uncultured Oscillospiraceae bacterium
TATCACGGGCAGCAGCAAGAAGATCGGCGCGTATGAGACCGGCGAGTACGGCGTTTACGATCTTTCCAAGACCTATAAATCCCGCGTGACCATGCACCTGAACCTGAAGCTGGTGGGTGAGAACCAGGTTCCGACCCTCAGCGACCCGACCGTGACCAAGGACGGCACCATTGTAAAGGGCGCCAAGGTCGATACCGAGAACAAGTACATCATTCTGGATACCTGCCCCGACGGCATTACCGAGGCGCAGTTCCGTGCCATCATCAGCTACCAGCCGCAGAATGCGACCGCCGAAGATGTGGTGCTGACCTTCAGCAAGACCAACACCTATAAGAACGCGGAGCGCATCTGCAACGGCTGTGTTGTAACTGCCAAGGCAGTCACCGATAACGGCACCTCTGAGGTGGTTGTTTATACCGTTATTATTCTGGGCGATGTAAATGCAAACGGTTACTTGGATATTGATGATGCAGTTAAGTTTGCTCAGTACATCAAGGGCAAGATGACGGTTGAAGTTGGTTCTGCTGAGTACATGGCAGGCAATATGAATGAAGTCAATGATATTGATATCGATGACTTTGTCCGCTTTGTACAGAAGTATAAAAAGTGGGATCAGTACAGTTCGAGACTGCAGTAATTGAATGAGGTGACATGATGAAAAAGAGTAAAATTTTGCTGGGTGCGCTGATTGCGATTTTGATGATCACTCTCCTTAGCGTTACAGCAATGGCGGCTACGGTTACTCCCGGCGGTTCGACTACGGTCAGCATGACTGTTTCCGGCTTGGGCGCGGATTGCAGTGTTTCTGCTTCCGGTTCTTCCAGCCTTTCTATCGGCGAGCTTGGCGGCTCCGGCGGCGACTTTATGAGTTCCGGTGGCTTGCAGGTCAGTGAAAATCCCTCTACCTTCGAGTTTTGGGTAACTGTTTCCGCCAGCTCTAGCGCCAAGGTTGGTGACAGCATTGATGTAACTTTTACCTATACTTATTCCAATAACGATGGACCCATGGGACCCTATACCTCCACCGAGACCGTAACGGTAGTCGGTGGCAGCAGCGGCGGCGGGGATACCCCCATTACCCCCGACCAGCCCACCAAGCCCGACAAGCCCAGTGAGCCTGCGGTGAAGATCGACTATTCCGAGCTGAATAAGTGGATCAAGGAAAAGCAAGGACTGGATAGCAGCAAGTACACCAAGGATACCTGGGACGTAGTGGAAGATGCCTACAACAAGGCGCTGAACCTGCGTAACAGCAAGAAGCAGGACGCGGTAGATGCCGGCGCCAAGGCACTGAAGGAAGCCATCGAGGGTCTGAAGGAGATGGACTACACCCTGCTGGAGGAGGCGATCGCCGCCGCCAAGAAGCTGGGTGACAGCGAGGAGCTGGGCAACCTGTGGATGAAGCTGGCAGACGCGCTGAAGGACGGCGTAGGTCTTTTGACCAGCAACGACCAGCAGGCAGTCAATGACGGTGCTGCACTCATCAACAGCATCATCAGCCAGCTGAATGAGGAGCTGGAGAAGCTGCGTGAAGCCAACGCCGTATATGAGGGCGATTACTGCAACATCTCCATTCACCATGTATGGCCCATTCTGTTCTTCGTCAGCCTGGGCGTGAATGTCATTCTTGCCATTGTTGCCATTATGCTGGGCAAGCGCCGCATGGGCAATAAGAAGGATAACACCCCCCTGGTGGATTACCAGATCAGTGACGACGAGTAAGGCACTGCCCGCTGCCGATGCAAGGACAGCGGAAGAATGCAAAAAATGACATAAACCGGTTCTACCAACCCCGACGGCATAATTTTGCCGTTGGGGTGGTGGCGGTAAATTGCAGCTAAGGAGAAAAAAGCGTGGATCAGCAGACTTGGAAGCGAAAAGAATACGAATCCTGGGACGAAGCGTTCCGTGGCTTGACGCCGGAGGTGCGCAAGCAATCCGTCCGTGTTGCAGCCTACACGCAGGCACTGTTTGTGCAGGCGTGCGCCGATTCTTTCTGCCATGATACACCCGAGGGACGGGAGCAGATCACCGGCGAGTACACCGACCTTGCCTACAAATGCGGCATGTATCATCAGCTGGGCAAGGCGCTGGTGCCGCCGGAGTATCAGATCCTGCAGAAGGACTTTACCGAGGAGGAGCTGGCAGTCTACCGCAAGTACACCACCGACGGCAGACAACTGGTGGCATCGCTGCAGGAAATGACCCTGAAGCGCCGTGACAGAAACCGTCCGGAGGGCGCTGAACTGGAGACCGAGAATATCCCGTGGCTGATGATCCGCGAATCCTGCCAGCAACACATGGAGCGCTGGGACGGGACCGGCTATCCCGATGGCAGAAAGGGCAATGAGATCAGCCCCATCGCACAAATCGTCGGGCTGGCAAAGGAGCTGGATAGGCTTTCCGCCGAGACCAAATCCGAGGATCCGTTCAGCGAGGCATATGACCGGCTGCGTCAGCAGGAAAATACCGCATTCGGCCCGGAGCTGATCCGGGTGTTGAATAATGCCCGTGACCGCTGCCGCGGCGTTTACAACAAATTCATTCATTATACCTTAACAGTGCCTAAGACCATTCCGCTGGTGGTCAAGCGTAAGGACAGACCGATGGGGCTGCGCTACCGCCCCGTGGTCGATGCCGAGGGTCGGGTGCTTGCCTATGATGCTGAGCCGTGGTTCAGCGGGCTGGTGCAGGATTCCGAGGCATTGCAGACCCTTGCCGAGACCGAGGAGGCGCTGCGCCGCACCGAGCTGACCGCCGATGTAACCATGTACCTGATGTACGAGGCGGCGGACGCGCTGCTGCGGATCCAGAACTGCACGCTGCACTTAAACGGCGTGATTCTGCCGGTGCTGGGCGACTTTTACCGGCAGGGCAGCCGCATGAAGGCACTGGAGCAGCTTTTTAGTGACCAGCCCATCGAGCGCAGCAAGCTGATGTTGACCGTACCGGAGGAGCTGATTCTGACGGCGGGCAAGAGCGTTACTGAAACGCTGGTGCGTTACCTGCGCAACGGCTTGACGCTGGTGGCGGAGGACTGCCACCCCACGGACAAGCTGCTGGCAAAGGCAAAGGAGCTGGGGATCGGCATGGTGCGTCTGGCGGGGGATCTCCCCACCGAGCAGATGCAGCATGACAGGATCCGCTGCTTTGCTGCCGAGGGCATTACCCTGCTGGCAAAGGGTGTGAACAGCACCGAACAGACCGCGTGGCTTTCGGCTGCGGGGGTCACCATGTTCTCCGGCAACATCAATGGCATTGCCGTGGAGGAGGACGAGATGATCCGTGACAGCCTGCTGCGGGAACGGGTGTAAGCACGAAAAAACACTGCGAAAGGAGGGTTCCGGTGCCGTCCCCTTATGATAATCTCCCGGAGGAGATAAAACAGCAGATGCAGGAGGAAGCGGCAAAAGCCGAAAGCCGTCCGGAGCCTCCCAAATCCCCCCAAAAAGAACCAAAGCAAAAAGAGCCGAAGATAACCGGTGCCGAAAGAAAGCAAAAACGCCTCATTAAAAAGACCCGCGCAGGCGTGGTGCTTTCCGAGGACGAGGTGAAGGCAATCAAGACAGGGCGCAAAAAGCTCCGGAAGGAGATGCGCGCCCGCGGAATCCGCAGCAAAAAGGAATTTGAGCTGACAGCCTCCGGTTTGGGACTGTACTTTGATAAGCATCGACCGGCGCTGCTGCTGTGGCTGGGGAGACATTGGCTGGCTGCTCTGCTGGGTGCGTTGCTGGCATTTTTGCTGGTGCTGCTGCTCTTTTCGATGGTACAGAAGATGCGCGGGCATTTTACCATCAATATGTCCGATGAGATGTTCCGCGAGGGCTTTACCCTTTCGGATACCGTCGGGTTTGAAAACCCCACGACCCAGCTTTTTGCCAATCCGGCGGTAGATGTGCCCTGTGTTTCCATCAGCCAGCTGCCGACAAATCTGGACGAAATTGACGGCGAGCACAACGATGTGTACTTTGCCTACACCTTCTACATTCGCAATGAGGGCGAAAGCACCGTCGATTACCTGTGGAACCTGAACATCACACAGGAAACGATGAATGTTGCCGATGCGGTGTGGGCGATGGTCTTTGAGGACGGGAATATGCGCTTTTATGCCAAGGCTGCCGCAAGCGGTCAGGCGGAGGCACTGCCTGCGCAGGGCGATAACACCCGCGGCTATGCGGGATTGCCGCTGCAGGAGCTTGCCCCGCAAAGCGACCAGTTTGAAGTGATCAAGCAGGTGGGCGCCATCACCTACTGGCGCGTCATTCCCGATAAGTTCGAGGGTGACCAACGCATTACCGGCGGCGGACAAAGCGGCGTAGACCCCATGGAGGTACATAAATACACCGTGGTGCTGTGGCTGGAGGGCGATGACCCGCAGGCGACCGATGATGTCATCGGGGCACACATGGGCGTGGAAATGAATTTCCGGCTGATAAATGAGCCGGAGAAGGATAAGTCCGGCTGGAAAGCAATCTTCCCCGGATGGGACTGGCTGTAAGAAATAATGTATATATTCAGCGCCTTGGCGGTTTCATTCCAACCGGCAAAGGACGCAGTTTATATAAAGCTCCGGCAGGTGGGCGCCTGCCAAAAAATCACTCTCGAAAGGAGTAGGAGAGAATGGATAAACAAAAGGAAAAAAAGAAAAAAGTTCTTATGCCTTTCGGTCTCCGCAATAAGCTGATCGCAGCCATCTCCATGCTGCTGGTTTCCAGCATTATGATGGTCTCCTCCACCTATGCGTGGTTCACGCTTTCTACGGCGCCGGAAGTCAAGAACATCTCCACAACGGTAGCCGGCAACGGCAGCTTGGAGATTGCACTGATGCCAACGAAAGGCTTGCTGAGCGATATTACTGCCGGTGTGGTTGGCACTGCTACCTTGAAGGACAAAAACACAAAGTGGGGAAACCAGGTTGTTCTCAGTGAAGAGGGAAACGATCCCTATGGCTTGAGCGCGATCAGCCTGAACCCTGCACAGCTGAACTATGCTAAGCCAGAAGGTGCTGCAGAAGGTACCGCTGCTGCGTTCGTGCCGGATAAGCCTTTGGCGATTGCTAAATACGGCTTTGACGGTCGTATTGCAGGGCTGGATGCCCAAAATGTTGGCATAAAGAGTAAAGACGCAGGCGATGGATTTGACAGCGATAAGTATGGCGTGCGCGCTATTGGTGAGATAGGTACGGGTGCTGATGCTAATAAGGTGACGAGTGCCTACGGCTATGTAGTTGACCTTGCAATGCGCGTAAATACCACCGGTGCAGATGGCACAAAAGGCAAGCTGCTGCTGCAGACAGAGAAGGCAAACCGCATCTATGATGGCTCCAATAACGCGGAGACTATGGGCGGCGGCTCCACCATGAGCTTTAGCGTGCCCGCAGAAGCCAACCTGAAAGCAGGCGCCCTGAAAGAGCTGTTGGGTGCGATCCGTATTACATTTGTAAAGGATTATGGCGTATCCGGTGATGGGATAACACCCGAAATCATTGGGACTGCTAAACTGGATACATCAGAATTGAAGGACTATACCAATGGTAAGAATGTGGATCAGCTGACACCTCAAGACGATGTCACCAAGCTGGTCGTCACCACCGAGGGAACGGCTAACATTTACTTGTATAAGACGGAAACGACTGCCGATGGTAAAACAACAGAGACTAAACTTGTGGATAACAATGCAGTTCTGATTGATGCAATGGAAAAGAATAAGGCTTACCAGATCAGCGCTATCGTTTGGCTGGATGGTACGGCGGTAAAGAACGGTAATGTTTCCGCTACGGCGGCACAGTCCCTCACCGGTACCCTCAACCTGCAGTTCAGCACCGATATCAAGCTGAATCCGGCGGTCAATACCCCGCTGAAGGGCGAGTAATATAAGTCTCCTCTGGCGAGAGAGTAAACACGCAATATCCCGAAAGGAGAAATAGAAATGACGAAAACCGAAAACAAACGGGAAGAGAAAAAGCGCAAAGTCATTATGCCCGCCGGTATTCGCAATAAGCTGGTTGCCGCCATTTCCATGCTGATGGTTGCCAGCATCATGATGGTTTCCTCCACCTATGCATGGTTCACGCTTTCTACGGCGCCGGAAGTCAAGGGCATTACCACCAATGTGGGCGCCAACGGCAACCTGGAAATGATGCTGCTGAACAAGGCGAGCTTTACCAGCAGTGCAGAGGATCTTGGTGTAGTATCTGATATTAACAACTCCATGGCGGTAACAGAAGTGACCAAAGCCAACCAGACATGGGGTAACCTGGTAGATCTTGCTGACCAAAGCTATGGTCTGCAGAGCATCGTTATTAACCCCAGCCGGCTGAATATCACCGCAGGAACCGAGGCGGGCACTTATATCTTAAATAATGGTGTCCTGCTGAAAGCCCCCACTTATACCAGCGATGGTCGTGTGCTGGATGTGGATAAGGATACCCTGACCAGCGGCTATTCTACCGATAAGACCTGGCAGTGGAATGAGGCAGCGGACAATGCTTACGGAGTCCGTGTTATCGGCACGACCTCCGGTGTTACCGAACGGTTGATTGCCTACCGTGCGGCGATCAGCGAGCGGACTGCGCAGATCGAGGCGGCTAAAACCTTTGCGCGCCAGTCCCTGCTGAAAGAAGGACAGGGTCAGGCACTGGCAGATATCATCGTGAAAGCGGCTTTGGGCGGAAATGCTGCATTTACTGTAAAAGATCTTCAAACTCTGATGAATCTGATTGATATGCTCCAGCAGTCCAATGATGCAGCCGGTAAAGCGATTGTACAGACGGTGCTGGCTTATAACCTTGGCAGCGCGAATACAGACGCAAATTTCACCGATGCAGATGTTGCTCCGCTGAAAACGGCATTGGAAAGCGCGACCGCCGGTAATCTGCCCGCCACCTTTACAAAAGCCGATGGCAGCGGTACCAGTACCATCAGCCAGCCGACCGGTACTACTGCTGCAGTGGAGAAGTGGACAGCGAACAATAACAAAATCAGCACTGCTAAAAACGATCTTCAGAATAAGATCAACGAGAACAAAGATAGTTACACTACCGACGAAATTACCGGTATTGTCAATAGCCTTATCAACAAGGAGTTTGCAACTGTTGCAGGTAAAACAAATCCTACAAGGGATGATGCACAAACGATCATAGATTATCTGTTAGCGCACAACATGATCCTTGATATCGAAATGGATCAGGGCTCCGGCGTTTATGCCGATATTGCTGAGCTGGTAGGCGACTATACTGCTGCCGGTTTGAAGGTTCATGTTAAGTATAATGCTTTGGAAGCTGATGTAACTACCAACATGTCTACCAAAGTAGTGGCCAAAGACACTACGAATACCCTGCCGATGATCCCCAAGCTGGATGTAGGCGCAGCACCCGCGGCAACATTGGATCCCACTGCGAAGCCCCTGCTGACCGATCACTTCGGCTACGCGCTGGACTTCGGCTTCCGCACCAACGCGGCTGCCAGCGATCTGCTGCTGCAAACCGAGGGAATTCAGCGTGTTTACAATGGAGCAGACAATGCTGACGTGACAGCACCGAAAACACAGGGCGGCGGCTCCTACATGCAGTTCACCACATCTAATACAACCAACTTCTCGGTAGATGAGCTGCGTGCCCTGATGAGCGCTCAGCGTGTAGTGTTTGTAGAGCCAGAGGTGACTGTTGCTACTAACGAGGGCAAAGAAACGGTTACTATTAAATACAATGTGCTGGGCGTTGCGGCGGCGGATATTACCGCTGCCACTAACGATAATGGTGCGACCTATACCTACACCGGCGGCACCCTGCTGAAGGATGGCGCTGCTCTTGCCGAAGATGCAGATACGACTGGCGCTAACGGTGTAAAGGTTGGGCTGAACCTGTATAACTACACTGTTAACAACGATGGCACTATTTCTCTCGGACTGAAGAAGGGCCAGACCAAGGGCGAAAACGGCAATGTTACTGGCAATGTGGATAATACCCTGACTGCCCTGACCCAGAATGTTGGCAAGAAGGTAACTGCTATTGTTTACCTCGATGGTGACATTGTGGATAACACCATGGTGGCAAATGCCAAGAACTCCATGACCGGCATGCTCAATCTGCAGTTTGCCAGCAGCGCTACCCTTAAGCCCATGGATAACACCGGCATGCGCAATGGCGGTGCCGATGCGAATACTGTTAATGTGACCTACACACCGGAAAAGGTTGCCGGCGAGTCTTATACGAAGGAGATTAACGGCACTACATATACCATAAAGGTAAATGATGGCTATACCATCTATAAGGGCAGCGACAATAACTATTACTATGAATATAATAATAGTAAAAACTATGTCCAGTTTACCGAAAATGGTATTCTTACTTGCCCGGCATTCACAATTACAAAAAATTGATGCAACCGGCGGCTGATCCCACCGTTATTGCCAATCAGTAAACCAAAAGAATAAGCTGCACCCCGCGCCGCCGCAGGCGGCGCGGGGCAGGCAGCCCGCATATGGGAATGACTTATGCGCAAGCTTTTGGCTCCAACCTGAATTTAAGGGGCTGATGGCAGGAACCCATTGGCTCTTTATATGGAGGCTGGAAAACCGCTTCCTGATTGTAAATCCCCCCAAGGAGGAAACATATTTTGAATGCACAACTGGTTCAGGACCGCAACAGGCGGTTCCGGACAGGATTGTATATCTGTATTCTGCTGGCGCTGTTGGCGCTGCTGGTTGCTGCCAGCTACACATGGCTTTCCATCAGCAAAACGCCGCGCGTCAGCGATATGGACGTTTACATATCCGGTCAAACCGGCTTGGAGCTGGCAAAGACCTACAACGCTCCCGATGACGAGTGGGGTCAGGTGCTGGACTTTAAGGAGATCGTAGGGGTAGAGACCCAGCTAAAGCCCGCTACATGGTCGCAGCGGGAAGGCAGGCTGATGACCATCACCTATGGCACGGACGGCAGAATGGCGGGCGTCTATGCTCCGCTTACCGATGAGCAGAACGCCAACCGCAAGGACGGCGACGGCTACTATGTCAAGGGTACCTTTTATGCCCGCAGCGATACGCCGGTGACGGTCTCGCTGGGCGAGGCGATAGAGGTAAACGGCGGCGAGAATACCGCCGGAACCTATGTCATCGGTACCCCAGTGTGGAACAGCCAGACGATCCTGCATGATGACGGCGGGCAGGGCGCCGAGACTGCGATCCGTTTGGGGCTGCGCATTGCTTTGGTTGATCCCGAGACCGGCGCGGCAAAGGGTACAAGCGAGTTCTTTATCTACGAGCCGAACTACGACGCCCACATCAGCAGCCGCGTTACCGGCGATCCGGCGACTAAGAGCATCGACGGCACCGATACCCTCATTGATTCGGCGCATCTGATCCGGCAGACCGCCTCCACTTGGCGGGAGGCTTCGCCGGTACAGTCCACCGTTACCATCAAGTCGCTGGGCAGGTTTACTACCCCCACCAAGCTGTTTCAGCTCAAGGGCGGCGAGGTGGCAGCCATCGAGCTTTATATCTGGCTGGAGGGGCAGGACGCCGACTGCACCAATATCATAGAAGAAGCGCAGATCATCGCCAACCTTCAGTTTGCCACCGACTATTCCGGTCAGGGCGGCATGACAAACATTCCGAGTTGATGAAAGACAGCTTGTGACGCAGTCTTGGCTATCATAAATTCAATGCAATATTGGAAGGGAGAATATCCATGAAAAAATGGACGAAGAAAGCGGAGGAAACGCAGGAAGCAACCGTTCAGACAGCGGAGGAGACCGGCGTTCCCCAAAAGAGTAAGGGCAGGCGCATTGCCAATACCATCATTAACATTGTGCTGGTTATTGCTATTATTCTGGCAGCGGTATGCACCTATACCAGCTATGTCAGCACCAGCGGCAACGGTGTTCCCAGCATTTTCGGGCTGCGGGTCATGTCTATCCAGACAGAATCCATGTACCCGACCATGAAGCCGGGCGATCTGATCTTTGATACCGCCGTAAAGGACACCAGCGAGCTGAAAATCGGTGACATCATCACCTACTGGACTGTTATTGATGGCGAGCGTGTGCTGAACACCCATAGAATTACCGAAATCTACGATGGCGGCGGCTATCTTATCTTCCAGACCAAGGGTGATAACAACACCATCGAAGACTCCCTGACCGTTCATGAATCCGAGATCGTCGGTCAGTACAACGGCATGAAGATCGCGGGCTTGGGCAAGCTGTTTGACTATCTCCAGACCAGCACTGGCTTCCTCATCGTTGTGGTCATTCCGGTCGCTATCTTCTTCCTGTATCACCTCATTCAGTTCTTCCGCGTGTTGTTTGAATATCAGAGCGTGAAGAACAAGCTGCTGTATGAGAAAGAGCGTGGCAAGAACGAGGATCTGGTAGAGGACGAAAAGCGCAAGCTGGAGGAGAACCGCCAGGCGGAGCGCAAGCGTATGGAGACCGAGCTGCGTGAAAAGCTGCGTGCCGAGCTGCTGGCGGCTTCGGCGCCTGCTGCGGAGGAAGCCCCCGCTGTGGCAGAGGAGCCCAAGACGAAGGAAAAGCCTGCAGAGGAGGCGCCCAAGGAGAGCGCAGAGGAAATGGAAGCGCGGATCCGTGCCGAGATGGAGGCGGAAGCCAAGGCAAAGGCGGAAGCAGAGGCAAAAGCCAAGGCGGAGGCGGAAGCCCGTGCCGCCATGGAAGCAGAGATCCGTGCCAAGATCAAAGCAGAAATGGAAGCGGAGGCTGCCGCCAAAGCCAAAGAGGAGAGCGAAGCCGAAGGCTGATGGCTCTCCCAGCCGCCCCGCGGCATTATCAATGTCCTTAGCAGGGCAAAAGCAGAGGTAAGAAATGGACAACTTTTTGAAGTACTTTTATCAGGATGTCGGGCGGGTGTTCGGCGCATTTCTGGATATATTCGCGTCCTTTTTCAACTTTGTCAATTACCTGTTCAACTTCCCCATGCGGTTAAAGCTGATCCGTGAAACCAGCGGCAGCTTTTCCACGGGGGAATGGATCATGCTGGTGATTACAGAATTGGTTTTGGTCGCCATTGCGGTCATTATCGTTATCTTCCTCATTAAGCTGCTGAAAAAGCTGTTCCGCTTTCGTGTACCGGTCAAAAAGTACGATGAGGTCGTTAAGCAGGTACGCAATCTCCAGCGGGACCTGCTGCGCGCCAACTACGAAAAGGACCGTCTGCTGCAAATGAAGGTGGCGGAGCTGGGCGTTTCGCAGGAGCAGTTAGAGTCGGAGGTCGGCGAGGGCGAGGAAAAAGAGAATGGGGAATATGTCCCCTCCTCCAACCGCAATACCCTCACTTCTCCGCCGGTCGATCCGGCAGAGAGCCGCTTTTTCCGGCTTACCTCGGTGGATAATTTCTACAAGACCGAGTACAAGCCTCCTATCTATAATAATGATATTACACTGGCAGAGCTCTGCGACCGGTTCCGCCGCTATGCTGCCAGCCAGCTGGGGCTTTACTATGATCTCAGCATGATGGAATATTTCATTGCCTCGATGGGAACGGCGCGCATCATTATTCTGCAGGGTATTTCCGGTACCGGTAAAACCTCGCTGCCCTACGCCTTCGGCAAATTTGTTCAAAACGATTCCACCGTTGTATCGGTGCAGCCCGCATGGCGCGAGCGCACCGAGCTGTACGGCTATTACAACGAGTTTACCAAGAAATACACCGAGACGGACTTCCTGCGTGCCGTGTATGAGGCAAACTATTACCGTGATCCGCACCTCATCATTTTGGACGAGATGAATATAGCGCGCGTGGAGTATTACTTCGCTGAGATGCTCTCCATTCTGGAGCTTCCCCGCAAGGAGGAATGGAAGGTCGATATTGTCACCGCCGTGTGGGATAACGATCCCTGCCTCATCAACGGCGGCACCGTACAGATCCCCGACAATATCTGGTTTGTCGGCACCATCAACAACGATGACTCCACCTTTGCGGTGGCGGATAAGGTGTACGACCGTGCAATTCCCATCGATTTGGACAGCCGTGCCGATCCGTTTGAGTGCGAGCCGGCGGATCCGATTTACATTACTACCGATCATTTGGAGCAGCTTTTTGAAAAGGCACGGGAGCAGTACCCCATTACTCAGCAGATGCTGGATAAGTTGGATATCCTCAACGACTATCTCATCAAGAATTTCCGGCTTGCCTTCGGCAACCGTATCATGAAGCAGGTCAGCGATTTCGTCCCCTGTTACATCGCCTGCGGCGGCACCGAAATACAGGCTGTCGATTTTATCGTCTCCAAAAAGGTTCTGCGTAAGTTTGAGTCACTGTCCCTCAGCTTTATGAAGGACGAGCTGACCAAGTTCAACAGCTTCCTGGATAAGACCTTCGGGAAGAACCAGATGCCGCTGTGCAAG
>USBC01000039.1 GCA_900552845.1 uncultured Oscillospiraceae bacterium
GCACGGGGGGCCCCGCGGGCCCCCCCGCCGCCGGGGGCCGGGGGGCCTACGCCGCGGTTTGCGGCCACCCCTAAACGCCGGGGGGGCGCCAGCCCGACTCTCTGCACGGATCCGGAAAAACAAAAAAGAAAAGCCCCGCTTTATCGCAGAGCCTTTCCCAAACCAAAACAATTTTATCCGTCGGTCTTTTTACGGATCGGAAATCTTTGTAAAGGGCGGTGGTGGAGACACCGTGGTTCCCTCTTTCTGTTTTTATTATATGCTATTCTTGGGGCGAATTCCGCCTTTTTAATTGAAAATTGGGTTACGATTTGGTGACGGGAAGCAAAAGAAGGTTGCAAAATGCTTTTTTTAGCTGATGTAATCCTCGATCAGGCGGGTCAGCGTTTCGTAGTCCGGCGCAGAAATGCCCTCCTCCAGCCGTTCTCGATCCGACTGCGGCAGAAGACGCGTGTAAACATCGAAGATCATCTCCGGAGTATCGCTGCCCTCCCGAAAAACGGCAAGGCGACCATCATAGCTACGCAGCAGATAACCGGAGGGGCTGGGGATCGGCTCCGGCTCCGGTTCTTTTTCGATGGGAGGCGCAGCGGAATGGGTGGTTTGCCGGGGATCGGAGGAAGGCTGAGGCTGCGGAGAGGAAGTGCTGCGGGAGAAGAATGCCAGCACCAGCCCCAGCAGAAGGGCGGCAATGGCGATTGTAAGGGACAGAATGATCCGGCGGGGCATGGGCAAGACCTCCTTTTCCTTTTTTCGGCGGTAGTATGGGCATTTCGGAACGGAATAGACAGAAGAGGACGGAAATTCAAAAAATAGTAACACATAATGGGTAAAGTGTGCTATAATATCATCGTATATGTGCCAAAGCGCCGAGGGCGATGCGGTACAGATTTTCCTCTCCCCCGAAAATGAAGGAGGTAGCAGTTTGAGCTTTAAGGAGAAATGGAACCGTATGAGCCGCAAGGCGGACAATGCGATCAAAAATGCGAAGTCCCGCAAGGCGGAGCAGACGGCTGCCGATAACAAGAATCCTCAGGAGAAAAAGTCCGGCGGTAAAACGGTGCTGCGCGCCATCGCTGCCGTGTGCCTTGTCGGTATTATTCTGATGTGTGTGGCGGGCTGTGTTCTGACCGTGTGGGTCTTTGACACGCTGAACAACGACCAGCAGATGCTGGATCTGAGTATGCAGAAGGCAAAGTACACCACCATCTTTTATGCCGATGACGGAGAGACCGAGCTTTCCCGCGCCTACGATCCAGAAGCGGGAAACCGCATTTGGGTGGACTATGACCAGATGCCGAAATGCCTGTTGGATGCTGCGGTGGCGGTGGAGGACAAGCGGTTCTGGGAGCATAACGGCGTGGACTTTCTGACCACCTCTAAGGCGGGCATCAGCGCTGTGCTGCAAAAAATAGGGCTCAAGGGCTTTTACGGCGGGGCGACCCCCGGTGCTTCTACCATTACCCAGCAGGTGGTGCGCAATATCACCAATGACCGTGCCGTGGAGGGCGCGGAGGGCTGGGCGCGTAAGCTGCGCGAGATCTTCCGGGCGCTGAATGTGGAAAAATACTACACAAAGTCGCAGATCATCGAAACCTATCTCAATCTTGCCAGCTTTTCGCAGAACTGCTCCGGGATTCAGGCGGCAGCCAATGTGTTCTTTAATAAAGATGTCAGCGAGCTGACAGTGGCGGAGTGCGCCACCATTATAGGCACAACCAAAAATCCCTACGCCTACGATCCCTACACCCATTGGGAAGAAAACCAGCAGCGCAAGGAGTATATTTTAGGGCTGATGCTGGAGCAGGAGCTGCTGACCAAGGAAGAATATAATGCTGCGATGGCACAGGAGATTGTGCTTTCACATGGCACCAACAGCAACGCCACCATTCAAACCTGGTTTATGGACTATGTGACCGAGGAGGTTTGCAGGGATCTGGCGGAGAAGCAGGGGATTACCGAGGCGGAGGCTTATCAGAACCTCATCGGCGGCGGATACCGCATCTATACCACCTGCGAGGTGCGGGTGCAGGAAATTTTGGAGGACTACTATTCCAGTCCGGAGAAATTCCCGCCCGTCAATAACGAGGAGTACCCACAGTCCGCTTTTGTCATAACGGATACAAGCGGTGCAGTAAAGGGCATCGTGGGCGGCAACCGCGGCAAGGACGGCAACCGCATCTGGAGCCGTGCCAGCGATACCACTCGCCAGATCGGTTCGACCATCAAGCCGATCACCTCCTATGTGCTGGGCATCGAAAAGGATCTCATTACCTATTCCACCGTGATTGAGGACCGTCAGGTAGTCATCAACCCCGATGAAGTGAGCTATAGCCAGCCGCTGTGGGTGCCCAAGAATGAATATAACAGCTTTAAGGGCTTTGTAACGGTACGGACAGCGGTCATTCGCTCCATCAATACCGTGGCGGTGCAGGTTACCCAGATGCTGGGAACCACCACCAGCTACGATTTTCTCAAGTATTCGCTGAATGTGGATACCTTGACCGCAGCAGACGACAGCTACAGTCCCATGGCACTCGGCTCCCTTTCCAAGGGTATGACGCTGGTGAAGCTGGCGGGCGCTTATCAGATGTTCGGCAATGGCGGTGTGCGTACTGAGCCATACAGCTACACCCGCATAGAGGATACCTACGGCAATGTCATTCTGGAGAAGAACACTGTACCGATTCGCGTAATCAGTGCGGAGACCGCCACCGTGATGAACCGTCTGCTGCAGGAGGTTACCGGCAGCGAGGGTACCGGTGCGGCAGCCAATCTGGGTGCAATGAATATCCCTGTGGCAGGCAAAACCGGAACTACCGATGACAGCGTAGACCAGTGGTTTGTGGGCGTTACGCCATACTATGTAGGAGTATGCTGGCTGGGCTACGATTCCCGCTATCAGACCGATGAGGAGGGAAATATCAAGCACTACGCCAATGGCAATCCCATTCCCAACTCCATTCGTTATTCCAGCTACCCGCCCCCGAAGATTTGGAAAGCCGTGATGAGCAAGGTGCACGAGGGTGTCAGTGGCAAACAGTTTGAGACCAGCACCAATGTGACATCGTATCAATATTGCAAGCTGACAGGCATGCTGGCAGGCGACGGCTGCCCCGATACGGCAACCGGTTGGTACAAGAATTCCAATATCCCGCAGGTATGCAGCTACCACAACTACGGCGCCAGCTACGGCATCGGTTTGGTGGGGCTGACTGCCGCCGAGTGCGGTGTGGAATATGCCGATTGGTACCTGAATGTGGCATGGTCGCTCATTCAGCAGTACCGGGCGCAGGGACAGACGCTTTCGGTGAAGGACGCCATAGAGATGGCAAAGAGCGGTACTGTATCCTACAATGAACCGAGTTATGGCCCGTAAGGGTAATTCGGCAACTGAATAAAAGTAATTCCTCCGTTGGATTGTGACAATCCGGCGGAGGAATTTTTTGAAGGAGGACTGTATGGAGAGGTGGGAGGGAGAGCAGCACCCCGCAGGGGGGCGGCGCAGCCGCCCAAACGGGTTTTACCCGTTTTCGTCCGCCCGGAGGAGGGCGGACGCCCTGCGGGGCGTCCCTGTCTGCGGTAAGGCAGCAAAAAGCCCTCCGGCGCAGCCGGGGGGCGATTGTATTTATCCTTATTTACTGCCGATAAACTCCTGTATGAGCGAGCTTTGTGGGATCAGCTCGGTGCCGATGGGGAAGAAATGACGGTAGCTTTCGATGAGGCGATCCACTGTTTCACGGTTTTCTCCGGGATCCTGAGTTTGCTTCAGCAATTCGGTGATGACGGATCCGTACAAAAATGGCTCATAATCGTGACTGGTATTGACAAAGACATCGGCGGTGCCGCTGCTGGGCTTCATATACAGCAGCTCGCCCCGCAGCACGTCCTTCCACATGCGCATGGTACCCAGCGGCGGGGTACCGCGGTGCAGATTATCGCGAATGATGCGGCGGGTCAGCCGGAGGTCACGGGCGTCCAACAGGGTTCGCCCGTCCTGATTCACATAGCTGGTATTGGGGTGAATGTAGATGCCGAAATTGCTGCGGGCAAGCCCCTGACGAAGCTGAGGCTGCAAGGCATGGATCCCCTCAAAGATCAGAATGGTGTTTTCGTCATATTCCATGGGGCGGGTGACGGAAGAACGTTTGCCCTCGGTAAAATCGAAGATGGGGAATTCAGCGTGCCCATCCTGCATAAGGGTATTGACCGAGGTAGAAAAGCAGTCCAAATCCAGCCCTTCGATGGATTCAAAATTTTTGGTGCCGTCTTCCCAAAGGGGCATCAGGTCACGGTTGCGGTAAAAGTCGTCCAGCGAAATGCGCACCGCCCGCCGCCCAAGCGCCGAAAGATCAGAGACGAGCAGATTGGCAGTGGTGGTCTTTCCGGAGGAGGAGGGACCACACAGCAGGACGATGTGGCTGCCGCTGGCAACGACCTGCTCAGTCATGCCGCGGAGCTGGTCACGGAAGCGGTCCTCGGTGCGGTCTACAAAGACCTGCGGGTTTTCAAAGACTGCGCGGGAAAGCTCACGGATCTCACAGGTGTCGCGCAGGTGGGTGTCTTTCATGGAGGTGGCTCCTTTCGGGGGAAATTGGGTGCAGCGCCCGCAGGGCGCCCGCCTGCGGCGGGCTGGGCGGCTACGCCGCCCAAAACCGTCCTGCGGACGGTTTGCCCTGCGGGCGCTTATAGGGGCTTTGTTTCATATTATACTATATCGGCTGCAAAAATGCAGCACACATTTTGCATTATTTGTGACTATGACGGAGCAGAAAGCCGGCAAGGGAGAGCAGAAGGAACGCGGCAAGATCGACCAGCACCACGCTGGCACCGGTGGGAGTGGACAGCAGGAAGGAGGCAATGACGCCCACCCAGAAGCAGACAACCGACAGTACGGCAGCCCCGACCGTTACACCGAGAAAGCTGCGGCTGACCCGCATGGCGCCCAGCGCCGGAAAAATGATAAGGCTGGAGATGAGCAGAGTGCCCATCAGCCGCATACCGATGACGATGGTGACGGCGGTAAGCAGCGCCAGCACCATGTTGTACAAATTGGCACGAATGCCGGTGGCGCGGGCAAAGGTCTCATCAAAGGTGACGGCAAAAATGCGGTGATACAGCAGCACAAACAGCAGCAGAACGGCAAGCGAAAGCACTGCGGCAAGCCGCACATCAGCGGCAGTCATGGTGAGAATACTGCCGAACAGATAGTTCATCACATCTACATTGCTGCCGCTGGAAAGAGAGGTGGCGATAACACCGATGGCAAGCGCCGCACTGGAGACAAGGGCAATGGCGCTGTCTCCGGCAAGATGGCTGCTGCGGCTGAGCCGCAGCAGAAAAAATGCCGCCAGAATAACAATAGGCAGTGCGACCGCCAGCGGTGCCGCCCCCAGCGCCATGGCGACTGCCATGGCGCCGAAGCCCACATGGGAAAGCCCGTCGCCGATCATGGAATAGCGCTTGAGCACAAGGCTGACCCCCAGCAGCGCCGAGCAGAGCGCCACCAGCGTGCCGGCAATGAGTGCCCGCTGGATAAAGGGATAGGAAAACAACCCCGCAAGCAGCTCACGCATGGCTTTCACCTCCCATCAGGCGGCGGTACAGCGGGCTTTGACGGTATTCTGCCGCCGTGCCGTCAAAATGCTCTGCACCGAGATGCAGAATTCGGGTAGCATGGCGCAGCGCCTCCGGTACATCATGGGTGATCATGATGACGGTAACGCCCTCCTCGCGGTTCAAACGGTCAATGACCTCGTACAGCTCGCTCGTCACGGTAGGGTCCAGCCCGGTAAAGGGCTCGTCCATCAGCAGCAGGCGACCGGCGGCACACAGCGCCCGTGCCAGCAGCACTCGCTGCTGCTGTCCGCCGGAAAGCTCCCGATAGCAGCGGTTCGCCAGCTCCTCCGCACCCAGCAGCCGTAGCTTGGCAAGCGCAGTCTCACGGTCGGCACGGGTGTAAAAGGGCGCATAGCCCTTGGCGGCAAGCAGTCCGCTTAAAACGACCTCCATCACCGAGGCAGGGAAATCCCGCTGAACGGGAGTTTGTTGGGGCAGGTAGCCGATCTCCCGTGGCGGCAGATGAAAATGAATGTGTCCGCCGGTGGGACGGATCAGCCCCAGTATGCCCCGCAGCAGGGTGGATTTGCCCGCCCCGTTTTCGCCTACGATGGCAAGGTAATCCCCATCCTGCACCGAAAGCTCCAAATGGGAGAGGACACATTTGCCCTCATAGCCCAGCGAAAGGTCACAGCATTGAATGAGGGTCATGACTTTGCCTCCTTTTCAGCACAAGCGGCGCACACCCCGTACAGAATGGTGTTTTTATAATCCAGCAAAAAGCCGTGATGCTCCTGAATATGCCGGGACAACGACTGCAGCTGGCTGCAATCCAAATGGAACAGCCTCCCGCAGCGCTCACATACCATATGCGGGTGCAGGTGGCAGTCGGTGT
The DNA here is from genome assembly GCA_900552845.1 of uncultured Oscillospiraceae bacterium. Lineage (GTDB taxonomy): Bacteria > Bacillota > Clostridia > Oscillospirales > Ruminococcaceae > Angelakisella. The sequence continues at coordinate 6,455 of USBC01000039.1, forward strand.
GGTCACCGACATACTGATAGCAGGCGGCAGCTCCTTCGGCAGGGAAAAAGCGGCGCACCTGTCCGGAGGCGGTCAGTCGCTCCAGATGGCGGTAAACGGTGGCTTTGCTTACTTTTTTCTCCTGCAGAATGGCTGATAATGCTTCGGCGGTAACGGGGACGGCAAGCGACTGCACCGTTTGCAGAATCAGTGCGCCCTGCCGGGTCTGATAGCTTTCTTTCATGGAGGTTCCTCCCATCGGAGAATCTAAATTTGAAACTCATTCTCAAATTTAGACCCATTGTACCGCCGCAGGCAGGTATTTGTCAAGCATCAAAAAAAGAGGAGCCGTCAGGCTCCCCTTTGGGTGGAATTCTCGACTTAGAACAAGAATGGGAACACCTCCGAAAGTGCCAGCCCGCCAAGGAACGACAGCACATTGGCGGCGATGGCATAGATAGCGGCATTGTGACGCACCGCCTCCTCCTTGTGGTCGATGTGCGGCAGCAGGAACGCATAGACGCCTGCCTCAATGCCGGTGACAGCCAGCTCCAGCAGCACATACCAGAAGATGATAAACCCGCGGCTGGTCTCCTGCGCGCCCCAGTACAGCAGGGCGACATTCAGCAGGCACTGGGTGATGAGATTGACGATACCGATGAACAAAAGCTGACTGCCCTTACGGTATTTCCAGCCCCATGCAAGCGCCAGTTCAATGATGAGGGTGATGCCCAACCGCCCGAAAAAGCCGATGATCTGCTGGTGCGTGCCGTCGCTTTTATCCAGTGTGACCTCACCGATGGCAGTCTCATCGTCCCTGCCGGAGGGAAGCGGATCACCGTTGGGGTCAGTCAGCGTCAGCGCAGCGATTTCGGCAGGCGATTTCCCGCCCAAATCCAAACGGTAGACGCTGTCAAAGGCATAGCGCTCGGTGACAGTGCTGCAAAGGAAGGTGTCACTTTCGGGGAAGTAGAGCAGCAGCTTAAAGCGCTCCGGCGGGTAGTAGTGCCACGAGGCTTCATCATCGCCGTGACACTGCTCGAACAGGTCATCTAAAAAGTAGTAGCCGTCGGCGTCCTTGTAATCCACGAGCTTTTGCCATGCGGGATAGGCGGGGTCGTCCCTGCCCGCCTCCAGCACATAGGGCAGGTCGTCGCCCTCCTGATAGATGCGGTGGGGACCGTAATGGTCTACCTCGGCAAGCATGGTGACATAGTAGTCCTCATCGGGCATACCGGTAAAGGTGAAGGCAGCGCTGGGCTTGGGACCGGTATCGGCAAATGCTACGCAGCACAGCAGCAAAACGGCAATGAGCAGCGCCGGCAGGGAACGCAGATGCTTTTTCATTTTGGTTTCCTCCTTAGGTATATTATTTTCTTTTTTCGATGATTTCCCCCTGCAAGAGGAAATCGCTACCCTCATTATAACGGGCGGCAGCGGCAGCTTGCTATGCGGGACTGTAAATAAAGTGCGGCATTTCTGTGAATTTCCTGCACGGACTGCGGGAAAAACAAAAATGCCGCAAATTAGTTTCTTTTAGCCGGTTACCAGCCCGTTGATGCCGTACTTGGCGTTAACGGCTTTGGCTTTTTCGATATTCGCCAAATGCTCCTGATAGGTTCTGCCGTAGTAGTGGGTACGCTCCACATCGGTGACAAAGAAGTAATAGGGGGTATCATTGGGGTGCAGGGAGGCGTCAAAGGCATCGATGCCGGCATTGGCGATGGCGCCGATGGGCAGACCGTTGCGACCGTAGGTATCGTAGGCGTCCAGCACCGCCTGCGGTACATTATCGTTGTAGTACGGCTCCACATAGTCCCAGATGAAATTGTTGGTGGTGCAGCTTTCCAGCCGAGGGTATTCACCGGCGTTATCCAGCCGGTTGTGGAATACCGATGAAACATTGTACATCTCCTCCACGCCGGCGCTTTCCTTCTGCACGATGGAGGCAAAGACGACCCATTTCTCCAGTGTAAAGCCGCTGTCTGCCAGTGCCGCTTTATTTTCCTCGGTCAACACCTTCTTTTCAAACTCCCGCAGCTGGGTGGTGACGATATCCCGTGCGGTGGCATCGGTGTAGAAGGAGTAGGTCTCAGGATACAGGAAGCCCTCCAGCACCGTCAGCTTGCGTTCATCGGTACTTACCTCGCTCAGCCAGTCGAAGTCATAATCGGTAGCGTTTGCCGCCGCCAGATATTCCTCCTCGGTGCATAAGCCCGCTGCGGCTGCCGCCTTTGCCATCTGGAAGGAGTTCCAGCCCTCCGGCAGGGTGAGGGAGACGGTCTCGCGGTAGCTTACGGTGGAGCACAGTGCCGCGATCAGCTCCTCGTAGCTGCTGCCCTTTTCCAGAATGAAGTCGCCGTACTGGTAGCTGCCGTCCGCACCGTGGGTGCGGCTGTACAGCTTAAAGAGGGTGGTATTGCCGATCAGCCCGGCGTCCTTCAGCTCTTGGGCGATGGCGGAGGTACCGCTGCCCTGCGCAATGGAAACGGTAACGGTCTCGCCGGTCTTTTTACCGCCGCCGATCTCGCCCTTTACCACAAAAATGCCGATGACGACCAGCAGAACCAGCACCAGCAGGACGAGAAGCCCGCCCTTGCCTTTTTTACGGTTTTTATTTGCCATAATATAAAAGCTCCTGTCTTTTTTATCAAAAATCGGTGGTTTTCTGTCCCTTATTATATCCCATGGCGGGGCATAAATCAACCGGCGGCATAGAATAGGGGGAGGTGATCCATTGTGCTGAAGGAAATTTTATGGCTGCTGGCAGGATATTTGGCAATCATCGGGCTGGTGCGGGTAGTGGCGGTGCTGGTGGATCTGATCGCCCCGCCCAAAGCGCCACAGGGCTGCCGACTGTACCTGCGGGTGCCGGAGGACGCCGACTATACCGAAAGCAGCTTGATAGGCTGCTGCCGCCTGCTGCACCGCGGAGAAACGGGCGGGCTGCCCTGCACCGTGCTGCTGCCGCAGGAGGCAGAGGCGCGGGAGATCTGCCGGCGGTACTGTCGGGATCGGGATATTGATATATTGGATTTGCCCAATGACGAAAAAAGGTGTATGATAAAGGACGGAACATAAACGGGAAGGACGGTGAACCGCAAAGCGATGGAACAGGAGCTGGAAAAGATCTCCGGAACGGTGGAGGATATAACCTACCACAGCGCAGAAAGCGGCTTTACCGTGCTGCTGGTCGATGTGGGCGGCGAGCCGGTCACGGTGGTGGGAGAAACGGCGGAGATTGCCGAGGGCGAGGAGATCACCGCTACCGGCTGCTACAAGGTGCACGGCACCTATGGGGTGCAGTTCCGCGCTGAGCTGATCGAGCGCACCCTACCCGCCACGGCAGGCGCAATTCGGAAATATCTTTCCTCCGGTGCGGTCAAGGGCATCGGCCCCGCACTGGCGGGGCGCATTGTGGCACGCTTCGGTGATAATACCCTCACCATTATAGAAAAAGAACCGGAACGGCTGACTGAGGTGCGGGGAATCTCTGCAGAGAAAGCGCGCAAAATAGGGGAGGAGTACCTGCGGCAGTTCGGGATCCGTACCGTGATGAGCCTGTTAGCTTCGCTGGGGCTGCCCGCCGCGACGGCAATCAAGGCATGGCGGCGCTGGGGCGCCAATACTGCCGAGGTACTGAAAAATGATCCTTATGCCCTGTGCTGCGAGGAGATCGGTGTGGAGTTTGAGGACGCCGACCGCATTGCGGCACACTTCGGTGTGGCGGGGGAAGACCCCTGCCGGCTGGGGGCAGGGCTGCGGTATATCCTGCGGGTGAACAGCCGCAGCGGACATACCTGCCTGCCGCACCAAAAGCTGCTTTCCCTTGCAGGCGAGTTTTTACAGGCGGCGCCGGAAAGCGTGGAAAACGCCATGGCGGCGCTCATTGAAGAAAACACGCTGGCGGCATATGCCGTCGGGGAAAAGGAATATATCTATCTGCTGCCGCTTTATCGGGCGGAAAGCTACATCGCCAGTCGGGTGTGTATTGCGCTGCAATTACAGCCGCCGCAGCTGGAGCCGATGGAGGACGAGCTGGACGAGCTGGAGCAAGCACAGGGCATCGCCTACGACCCCGTACAGCGCCGCGCCATTGCCGAGGCGGTGCAGAGCCGTATGTTTATCCTGACCGGCGGTCCCGGCACCGGCAAGACCACCACCTTGCGGGGCATTCTGGCACTTTTGGAGCGGCGGGGCGAAAAGGTCTCGCTTGCTGCACCCACCGGTCGTGCCGCCAAGCGCATGGCGGAGATCACCGGTCGGGACGCCAGTACCATTCACCGCCTGCTGGAGGTGGAGCCGAAAACCGAGGTACTGACCTTTAAACGCGGGGAAAAGAACCCACTGCCCGCCGATGCCGTCATCGTTGATGAAATGTCAATGGTGGATACCCTGCTGATGGAGCATCTGCTGCGCGGCATGAGACTGGGCGCACGGCTTATTATGGTGGGGGATAGCGACCAGCTGCCATCGGTTGCCGCAGGCAATGTTTTGCGGGATCTGATTCAAAGCGAGCTGGTGCCCTGCGTTCATTTGGAACGGGTGTTCCGTCAGGCAGCGGAAAGCCTGATCGTTACCAATGCCCATGCTATTGTAAAAGGGGAAATGCCGGAGCTTTCCTGCCGGACCGGGGACTTTTTCTTTTTGGAAAACGAGGATGCGCTGGCGCAGCAGCGGTTGGTGGTGGATCTGGTGAGCCGCCGCCTGCCCAAAAGCTACGGCTACGACCCGCTGCGGGATATTCAGGTCATTACGCCGGCAAAGCAGGGACCCTTGGGCACACGGGAGCTGAACCGCTGCCTGCAATATAAGTTAAACCCACCTGCGCACGGTAAGGGAGAAGCCACCCTGATGGGACGCACTCTGCGTGAGGGCGATAAGGTCATGCAGATTCGCAATAATTACGATATCGTCTGGCAGCAGCCGGACGGCACTGCCGGAGCCGGTATTTTTAACGGGGATATGGGCATTATTGAGATGCTGGATAACGGCAGCAAGACCATTCTGGTGCGCTTTGAGGATAAGCTCGCCACCTATTCCTTTGAAAATCAGGATCAGCTGGAGCACGCCTACGCCGTGACGGTTCACAAAAGTCAGGGCAGCGAGTTTGAGGCGGTGGTGATGCCGCTGGAGCGCCGCCACCCCAAGCTGCATTACCGCAATTTGCTGTATACCGCCGTAACAAGGGCGAGAAAGCTGCTTATTATGACCGGACAAAAGGAAACGGTGTATGCCATGGTGCAGAATAACCGCCGTACCCTGCGCTATACCAATCAAAAAGAGATGCTGCAGGAGATGTGCGATGAGTGACCATGTGACGCTGCGGGAAATAGTGACCAACCTGCTGTACCCGCCGCGGTGCCTGCTGTGCGGGACGCTGTGCGGCTGGGAGGAACTGCTGTGTGAGAGCTGCCAGAAGCAACAGCCGCAGGCAGGGGAATTTTTCTGGGAGCCGGAGGTATTCGGCTGCCGGGGAATACTATGGTGCGCCCGGTATGAGGGGGCCTTTCGCGCCGGGATGGAGCAGCTGAAATTTGAGGGCGTGCGGGAAAGCCTGCCGCTTTTTGGCGGGATGCTGACGGAAGCGGTGCGGCAAAGCGGCCTGCTGCCGCAGCTGACGGCTGTGACCTATGTGCCCATGCCGCCGGAGCGGGAACGCCACCGGGGGTATAATCAATCCAAACTGCTGGCGCAGCACCTGGCCGGGGAGCTGGGACTGCCGCTGCGGGAGGGCGTGCTGGCCCGGGATGGCCGAGCGACCGCCCACGCGGCGGCGGGCCGGGCGGCCCGCATCACGCTAGCGAAGGAAAGCTACCGGGCCGGGGAAAGGAAGCTGCCGCCCGGTGAGCATATTCTGCTCATTG
>USBC01000040.1 GCA_900552845.1 uncultured Oscillospiraceae bacterium
CGCGGTCTGAGATCATGGTAGGGTTGTGGATGGGCAGCACCACATTAAAGTAGGTGCGAATGGGGCCGCAGCCGTCAATAGCGGCTGCTTCCTCTATCTCCAGCGGTATGCTCTTGATAAATCCGCTGAACATAAAGACTGCCAGCCCTGCGCCGAAGCCCAGATAGATAATGGGAATGGTGTAGGGGGTATTGAGCTTCAAGGTATCGGCAGTGCGCGCCAGTGTAAACATCACCATTTGGAACGGCACAACCATTGAAAAAACGCAGAGGTAATAAACCAGCTTGGAAAAGCCGCTGCCCACGCGGGCGATGTACCACGCCGCCATGCTGGTGCACAGCAGGATCAGCGCCGCGGAAACAATGGTGATCAGCAGCGAATAGCCTGCGCTTTTCAGGAACGGATAGTTACCGAAGGTAAGGCCCTTGATGTAGTTGTCCAGTGCGACAAAGGTGCCCTCATGCGGGAACGCAAAGGTCTCCAGATTGATGGAGGCGTTGCTCTTAAAGGAGTTCATCGCCACCAGAAATATCGGGATCAAATAGATAAAGGAAAGGATCGAAAAGATCACCGTCAATGCGTCGTGGCGGCGGCGCTCGCTCTTAAAGCCGCCTCTGGCATCGGTTTTTTTCGTTGTCTTAGCAGACATTATTGCTGCACCTCCTTCTCTCGGGTGGAACGCAGCTGCAGGATACTCAAAACAGCCACCAGCACAAAGAAGATGACGGCTTTTGCCTGTCCCACGCCGCGGCTGCGTGCGCTGGCGTAGAAGGAGTTAACGATATTCAGCGCCAGCATTTCGGTGGTCTTAATGACCTCGCCGCCCTGCTGGATAAAGGGTCTGCCGGCAGTCAGCGCCAGGTTCTGGTCGTACAGCTTAAAGGAGTTGGTCAAGGTAAGGAAGGTGCAGATGGTGATGGAGGGCATCACATTGGGAATGGTGATCTTCCACAGCGTCTGCCAGCCATTGGCGCCATCGATGCGCGCCGCCTCCAGCATATCCTCCGGCACGCTTTGCAGCCCTGCCACATAAATGATCATCATGTAACCGATCTGCTGCCAGCACATCAATATGATCAAGCCCCAGAAGCCGTATTTGGACTCCAATACCACGCTGGTGCTGTATTTGATCAGAATACCATTGAAGATCATGCTCCAGATGTAGCCCAGCACAATACCTCCGATGAGGTTCGGCATAAAGAATACCGTGCGGAACAGATTGGAGCCGCGGATTCCTCTGGTCAGCGCATAGGCAATCGCAAAGGCGATGACATTGATCAGCACCAGTGATACCACGGCAAACAGCGCCGTGTACCAAAAGGCATGCCCGAAGCTCTTATCCTGAAATGCGGCGATGTAGTTTTTAATGCCCACCCATGTCCAGTTCTTGGTGGTCTTAAAATCGCAGAAGGAAAGGAAAAGCCCCTTGCAGAACGGATACAGAAAGCCGATGCAGAATGCCGCGAAGGTCGGCAGCAGGAACAGCCAGAAGCACTTCTGGATCGGTCGCCGGATCAGCGGTGAATTAAGCGCCGCACGATCACGGTTCTTTTTTGCCTTTTTCATAATGTCCCTCACACTCCTTTGGTGGTTCGTCCGGTTTTTCGGCAAAGCCGGCAGCTCGCGCCCCTGTCCTTTTCGTCGTACAGTCGGGGGCGTCAGGTGCGGGTTTTCCCTATCTTTTTTGCAAAGCGGGGGCGAGCGCAGTGCTCGCCCCCGTTTTATCACAATAATTCAGTTTTCCGCAGGCGCTTCATTAAAAGCCTTTTACGGAAATCCCGTTGTCAGCGGAAGCTCCTGAGATCAGGAGTTCTCCTTGGCATACTGGGCAGCCCAGCCGTCAACAAAGGCAGTCTTAACAACAGACCAGTCAGCGTTGCCGGAGGAGTACTGGGTCAGAGCGTCAACAACAGCAGCACGCCAGTCATCAACCGCGGGAGTGTAGTTGAATGCCCAAGTCACAACATAGTTGCCGTTCGCGGTGTAGTCGTTCGCCTGAGCGAAGAATACGTTCTCGGGGGTCTTGGCAGACTTGAAGGGGATCGGGCCAAACTCCTTCGCCATCATGGTGGTGCCTTCCTCGGAGGTAACGACCCACTTCATGAATTCGAGGGTAGCCTTGATGTCTTCCTCGGAAGCGTACTTGTTCACAGCCCAGCAGTTCTCGGTGCCGCAGCACAGACCGGCTTTTTCCTCGCCCTCTACGCCGCAGTAAATCGGGATCATCGCCAGATCATCGGGGTTCATGTTGAACTTGGAGGTCAGGTTGGAGTACTCCCAGCTGCCGTTCTGATAGAATACAGCCTTGCCCTCGCCGAGCTCAGCCTCAGCCTGGTCGCCGGTAGCGGAAACCAGAGCAGCGCCGGTGGTGGCGGAGTCAGTGGTGTACAGATCCCAGACGTTCTTGTAGTTATCGAGGTAAGCGCCGGTGATGGTGGCGGGCTGAGAGGTCACGCCGTTGTCACGGAACTCATAGAACAGGGGCATATTGGCCAGGTGGCCGGAGAAGCGCCAAGCAGAGGAACCGTCCAGACCGGCAGAGGTGAAGGCATCGAAGCCCAGCTCGGCAGCGCGGCTGTGGATATCGTCGGCAACCTTCTTCAGGGACTCAAAGTTGGTGATGTCGGTCAGCTCGTAGCCAGCCTGCTTCAGCAGAGCCTTGTTTACGATGATGCCGAATGCCTCATAGCAGTAACCGATGGAAACGGTCTCGCCCGCTTCGTTCTTCAGGTTAAAGGCGTCGGTGGTCATTTCCTTCATGATGTCGGTGTTGGTCAGGTCGTAGCAGTACTCGCCCCAGGTCCTTACTGCGCCGACGTTGCCTACCTGGAACATGGTGGGAGCAGCGTCCTTATCCATCTCGGCGGTCAGCACCTGGTCATAAGTACCGGAAGCCGCAGTCAGAACGGTTACGGGAACACCGGTCTTCTCGGTGTACAGCTTCGCCAGATCCTGCCAAGCCTTGTCAGCCTCGGGCTTGAAGTTGAGATAATAAACAGAACCGGTCTTGGTGTCGGGGGTGGGTGCAGGCTTGTCGCCGCAGGCGGTAAACAGAGTAACCGCCATAACAACAGCCAACAGAATTGCTAATGTCTTTTTCATGGTTTCTCCTCCTATAAGTTGTTGCGTTTTCTTTTTGAGCTGGAATCGTTTCCAGCCCTCGCAATGATATTATACAGCCTGTCACCGGTCATTTCAATCAAAATCTGTCGTCCTTTCACAAATTCAGCAAATATGCTATAAAACCTTTTATAAAAATTGAGCACATTTTCGGTTCGCCGGGCAAAATCTGTGCTATTCTGCGCCGCTTTTGCGGGAATATTCCCTTTTTTCGGGCAAAATTGCTGTTGACTTTGCGCGCCGCCCTTTTTATAATAGTGGCGTAAAATATACCGCAAAGGTGGAGTTTTATGAAACAGCGTTTTGATGTGACCGGCATGAGCTGTACCGCGTGCAGCTCCCATGTGGAGCGGGCGGTCTCGGCGCTGGCGGGGGTCTCCTCCGTCACCGTCGATTTAATGCAAAACCGCATGCTGGTGGATTATGACAGCACTAAGCTCTCCGAGGCGGAAATCTGCGCCGCCGTCGCCGCGGCGGGCTACGGTGCTCGTCCCGCGGGCAGCAGCGCCGCCCAGCCCACGGCGGAAGCCGCCGGTCGGGAGCGTACCCGCCTTTGGGTCTGCGTCGGGCTGCTGCTGGTACTCCTTTATATCTCTATGGGGCATATGCTGGGACTGCCGCTGCCCCCATTCCTTTCGGGGCATCAGAACGCCCTGTGGTTCGGGCTGACGCAGCTCGTCCTTACCCTTGCCATCGTCGTTTTGCAGTTTCGCTATTTCCGCCGCGGCTTTTCTTCGTTGTTCCGTGGCGCTCCCACCATGGATACCCTCGTCGCCGTCGGCTCCTCCGCCGCTATCCTGTACGGTGTTTATGCCATTATCCGCATCGCGCAGGGGCTTGCTGCCGGTGATATGGCGCTGGTGGAGCAGTACCACATGGACCTCTACTTTGAATCCGCCGGTACCATACTCACCCTTGTCAGCGTGGGCAAGTACTGGGAGGCCCGCAGCAAAAGCCATACCGCCGACGCCCTGCAGAAGCTGATGGCGCTGGCGCCCGCTGCCGCCCATCTGTTGCGGAAGGGCAAGGAGGTCGAAGTCCCGCTGGAGGAGGTGCGGCAGGGGGATCTGCTCGTCGTCCGTGCGGGCGAGGCAGTCCCCGTGGACGGCATTGTGACCGAGGGACAAGCCGCCGTCGATGAATCCGCCATCACCGGCGAAAGCCTGCCGGTGGATAAAGCCGCAGGCGATCCCGTGACCGGCGCAACGCTGTGCCGCAGCGGCTATTTCACCATGCAGGCAACCCATGTGGGAGAGGAAACCACCCTGTCGCAGATCATTCATCTGGTAGAGGACGCTGCCGCCACCAAAGCGCCCATTCAGCGCATTGCCGATCAAGTCGCCGCCGTCTTTGTCCCGGTGGTCATCGGCATTGCGGTGCTGGCTACCGTCATCTGGCTGCTTGTCGGTCAAACGCCCGCCTTCGCCCTTTCCATCGGCATCGCCGTGCTGGTCATCAGCTGTCCCTGTGCTTTGGGGCTTGCCACCCCCACCGCCATCATGGTGGGCACCGGTCGCGGTGCGGAATATGGCATCTTGGTCAAAAGCGCCGAGGCGCTGGAGCGCGCCCACAGTATCACCACCGTGGTGCTGGATAAGACCGGCACCGTGACCACCGGTCAGCCCGCCGTCACCGATGTAAAGGAGCTGGACGCCCGCCTGCTGCCGGTCGCCCACGCGCTGGAAGCGGCAAGCGCCCACCCCCTTGCCGCCGCCGTTACCGCCTACTGTTCGGAAAAGAACATTCCCCTTTCCTCCGTCACCGATTTTTCCGCGCCGGAGGGGCAGGGACTTTGTGCCCGTCTGGAGGGCGAAACCATTTGGGGCGGCAATGCCCGCCTTGCCGCCGCCATGGGCTGCGATATCTCCGCCCTTTCCTCCGCGGCAGAGGAGCTTGCCGCCAAGGGACGCACTCCGCTTTACTTTGGTGCCGGCACTACCCCGCTGGGGCTTATCGCCGTTGCCGATCCGCCTCGGGAGACCAGCGCCGCCGCCATTGCCGCTTTGCGGCAGATGGGGCTTTCGGTTCTGCTGCTGACCGGCGACCACCGCCGCACCGCCGAAGCCATTGCCAAGGAGGTCGGCATTCCCCGCGTCATTCCGGAGGTGCTGCCCCAGCAGAAGGAAGCCGTTATCCGCTCCCTGCAGGAAAAGGGCGAGGTCGTCGCCATGGTGGGCGACGGCATCAATGACGCGCCCGCCTTGGTGCGTGCCGATATCGGCATCGCCATCGGCGCCGGCACCGATATTGCCATTGATTCCGCCGATATCGTCCTGATGCACAGCGATCCCGCCGATATCCCCGCCGCTCTGCAGCTTTCCCGCAGTGTGCTGCGCAATATCAAGCAAAACCTGTTCTGGGCGTTCCTCTATAATACCATTGGCATTCCCATCGCCGCAGGCGTATTCTATACCGCCCTGCACTGGAAGCTCAACCCCATGCTTGCCTCCGCCGCCATGAGTCTCTCTTCGGTGTGCGTGGTCAGCAATGCCCTGCGGCTGCGCGGCTGGAAGCCCCGGTTTCCCGCCCTTGACAGTGTTCCCCCTGTCACCGAGGTGGAATGTACCCAGCTGCCACAGGAAAGTGTTCCCGCTTCCTCCCCCGCCGAACCTCAGTCGCAGCCTGCTATTACCGCTGCCCCGCAAACCGTCAAGCTCACCATCGGCGGCATGATGTGTAATCACTGCGTCGGTCGGGTCAAGGCAGCGCTGGAGGCGCTGCCGGGCGTCACCGCCGAGGTCAATCTGGCAAAGAACACCGCCATTGTTACCATGGCAGAGCCCCACTCCGCCGAGGAGCTGACTGCTGCCGTGGAAGCGGCAGGTTATCAGGTGACAAAGCTCGAATAATATGCTATAATAGCAGGGTATCCGCAGGGGTATCCTGCTTTTATTTATGCCGAAAGGAGTATTCCGATGGGCTTTCGTTCTATGGTCAGTTCCACCCTCAGCAGCATTGCCGCCATTACCGTCGGCGGGGTGCTTACCGTTATCGGCATCGTCAAGGAGATCCGTCCTCTGGCGATCGGCGGCATTGTGCTTGCCGCCATGGGCGTTATCGTTTTTATTGCTGCCTTTATACGGGCTTGGCGTTCCCTGAAACAGGGAGAAAAAGAGAAGGGAGGTCCCGAACGATGAGTTTATTCCGTGGCAGCGGCAGGCTGGAGCAAAAGTTGGCGCAAAATAACGACCCCATGAAGCAGAAACGGCTGTGGGTCAAATCCTTCTACTGTGCGGCGGTGCTTGCCGCTTTGGGTCTTTTCTTCCTGCTGGCGATGGACAGCCGGTTCACCGTATTCGGCTGTGTATTGCTCGGGTCGGCAGCCTTTGTCTTTGTCGATGGTCTGGTGACTAAAAACCGCAAATGAGCGGAAAACGCTCCGCCGACCTGCTGTCCTACACCCTTGACGAAGCGCCCGTCTCAAGGTAAAACCATTGCCCGTCCCGCCATGGGACGGGTTTTGTGTGTTTTTCTCCATTCGCTTGTCATTCGCTTTTTATGGGGAGGACAAAAGCCCACCGCCGGTGTTATACTGGGGGCAGAACCTTTAAAGGAGGGATTTTATGGACCTTATGCGTTTTGGCTCTTTTTTGGCGGAGCTGCGCCATGAAAAAGGCTTGACCCAGCAGGCGCTGGGCGATCGCCTCGGCGTGACCAATAAAACCATTTCCCGTTGGGAGACCGGCTGCTACCTGCCAGATGTGGAGATGCTGTCGCTGCTCTCCCGGGAATTCGGCGTCAGCATCAACGAGCTGGTTGCCGGCGAACGGCTTGTCGCCGAGGACTTCAAAAAAGCCGCCGATGAAAACCTCGTCACTGCGCTGGACCACAGCACCTTTACCTTAAAGGAAAAGCAGGCGTTCTTTAAGAAAAAGTGGCGGCGGGAGCATCTTTCCACCTTTATTTTCTGTGCGGTCGCACAGCTCGTCCTGATGATCGTATTAAGGATACGGCATGTCGAACCGGAGCTTTGCGGCACGGTGGGCGGTATGCTTGCCATTCTGTATTATGCGGTTCTCAATAACCGCATGATGGCGTATGTCGAACGGCAGCTTTATCCCCTGCCGCACGAAGCACCGTCACGCAGAAGCGGCGCCCCGTAACGGGACGCCGCTTGTCTTTTTGGTTTGCTTAAAATCCGCGGTTGGGGTCCTCCGGCATTACAAGCGCCGCAATGATATACCCCAGCACACCGCTGCCGCCTGCCAGGCAGAAAATAATCCACGCCAGCCGAACAATGGTAGGGTCAATGTTAAAATACTCCGCTATGCCGCCGCACACGCCGCAAAGCTTTTTATCACTGTCGGATTTATGCAGCCGTTTCCCGTTGTACGCCATGGTTTCTCCTCCTTTCGGGTTCAGTCCCCGATATAAATATGCATGGCTTCCTTGACTTCCTTTACCGTCTCGTTGCCAATCTTATTTGCCTTTTCGCTGCCGGTCAGGATAATATCCCGTACCTCCTCGCGGTGGGCTTCGTAGTAGGCGCGTCTCTCGCGGAACGGATCCAGCAGGTCATTGAGAGCGGCAGCCAGCGCCTTTTTGCACGCTACGCAACCGATCGCGCCCTTTTTGCAGCTTTCGCAGATATTTTCGTGCTCGCCGCCGTTAAAGACCTTGTGGTACTTGCTCACCACGCAGATCTCGGGGTGACCCGGATCGTCCTTTTTGATGCGGGTCGCGTCGGTCACGGCGCTCATCACCTTTTTGCGCACCTCATCAGCAGAGTCGCTTAAATAGATGGCGTTGCCCAGGCTCTTGCCCATCTTGGCATTACCGTCCAGCCCCATCAGACGGGGGCAGTCGGAAAGCAGCATATCCGGCTCCACCAGTGTTTCGCCGTACAGCTCGTTAAACCGCCGCACGATCTTGCGGGTCATCTCCATATGCGGCTTCTGGTCCTCGCCTACCGGCACCAAATTTGCCTTGCAGAAGGTGATATCCGCCGATTGGCTGACCGGATAGCCCAAAAAGCCGTAGGTCATATCGCTGTAGCCGTAGTTCGCCGCCTCGGTTTTGATGGTGGGATTGTGCCGCAGGGCATTTACCGTTACCAGCATGGAATAAAAGACCGTCAGCTCCCCGATGGAAGGTATTCTGCTCTGCTGCACCAGCGTTACCTTGTTGGGGTCCAGCCCGACGGACAGGTTATCCATCGCCACCTCGTAGATGCTGTGCTCCAGCAGGGACGGGTTTTCAAAATGGGTGGTCAGCGCCTGAATATCCGCCAGCAAAATAAAGCTTTCGTATTCGTCCTGCAGCTTGACACGGTTCTGCAGGCTGCCGACATAGTGCCCCAAATGCAGTTTGCCGGTGGTGCGGTCGCCGGTCAGGATCCTTTTCTTTTCGGACATGGTATCTCGTCCCCTCTCAGTTCAAATGCTTCTGCCCTTTATCATAGCAGGGTACGGCGCTTTTTGCAATGACTTTCTGCGGCACGCCCCTTTCACACTACCCCTGCCGGGAATATCTCCTTGGGAAGTTCTGCTTATTATCCGGTTCGCGCCGTAGGCCTCACCGCTCCTCTCCGCCGCCATGGGCAAAGGGTACCGGTACGCGCCGCAGGCGCGGCGGCGGCGCCGCCGGCGCGGGCTTCCATGTTCACGACGCGGCCGCGGCGGCCGTTGAGGTCGCCCATGACGTCGCCAAGATACTCTTCAGGAGTAACGACTTCCACGTCCATGATGGGCTCGAGCAGAACGGGATCAGCCTTCTGCATGGCGTCCTTGATGGCCATGGAGCCGGTCACGTAGAAAGCCTGCTCGGAAGAGTCGACTTCGTGGTAGGAACCGAAGACCAGGTTGACCTTGATGTCAACGCAGGGGAATCCGGCCACAACGCCGCTCTTCATGGCATCCTGAATACCTTTATCGATGGAAGGAATATATTCTTTGGGAATCACGCCGCCCGTGATGGAGTTGATGAACTCGTAGCCCTTACCGGACTCGTTTGGCTCAACGTTGATATGCTTCATATCAGACTTGGCCGGCTTGGAAATGGTCTCACGGTAGGCAACCTGGGGCTTGCCCACGTTGCAGTTGACGTTGAATTCGCGGGTAAGGCGGTCAACGATGATTTCAAGGTGCAGCTCGCCCATGCCGGCGATCAGGGTCTGACCGGTTTCCTCGTCACCCTTGACGCGGAACGAGGGGTCTTCCTTCGCCAGTTTGTTAAGGGCGGCGGACAGGGCGTCACGGTCGCTCTTGGTCTTGGGTTCGATGGCGACCTCGATAACCGGATCCGGAATATGGAGGTTCTCGAGGATGACCTCACGGCTTTCGTCGCAAAGGGTATCGCCGGTGGAGGCGTTCTTCAGGCCGACTAGGGCAACGATGTCGCCGGCGCCGGCCCACTTGATATCTTCACGCTTGTTGGCGTGCATCTTGAGAATACGGCCGATACGCTCACGCTTGCCATTGTTGGCGTTCATGACGGTCATGCCGGATTCAAGATAGCCGGAGTAAATGCGGAAGAAGGAAAGATGTCCGATGAAGGGATCGGAGAACAGCTTGAAAACCATGCCGCAGAGAGGCTCGTTGTCATCGCAGTGGACTTCAACTTCCTGATCTTCATGACCGGGCTTGTGGCCGATGGTGGGCGGAATGTCGACCGGGGAGGGAAGGTAATCGACGATAGCGTCCAGGAGGGGCTGCACGCCCTTGTTGCGGAAAGCGGAGCCGCAGAGAACGGGAACGATGCTGCGGTTGATGGTGGCCTTGCGGATGCAGGAAACGATTTCTTCCTCGGGCAGTTCCTCGCCGTTGAGGTACTTTTCGAGAAGAGCTTCGTCCTCTTCCGCGACTTCCTCAAGGAGGGTATGACGGCGGTTATCGTATTCTTCCTTAAGGTTAGCCGGCACAGGCTCGACGGTGAACTTGGAGCCCTTGCTCTCCTTATCGAAGATGATGGCGTTGCCGCGGATAAGGACAACAACGCCTACAAACTTCTCTTCGCAGCCAATCGGGATCTGAAGCGGCACAGGCGTAGCACCGAGACGGTCATGGATCATGTCGACGCAGCGGAAGAAGTTGGCGCCGATACGGTCCATCTTGTTCACGAAGGCGATCTTGGGCACGCCGAACGATTCCGACTGCCGCCACACCGTTTCCGACTGCGGCTCCACGCCGCCTACGGCGCAGAACGTGGCGATAGCGCCGTCCAGCACGCGCAGCGAACGCTCCACCTCGACCGTGAAGTCGACGTGTCCCGGGGTGTCGATCAGGTTGATCTGGTACTGGTTGCCCATGTAGTTCCAGAAAGCGGTCGTTGCAGCCGAGGTGATCGTGATGCCGCGCTCCTGCTCCTGAACCATCCAGTCCATGACGGCAGCGCCTTCGTGCGTTTCACCGATCTTGTGGGTTTTGCCCGTGTAGAAAAGGATTCGCTCCGACGTGGTGGTTTTACCGGCATCGATGTGAGCCATGATACCGATATTGCGAGTATATTTTAAATCTCTGGTTGCCATCTGTTCGGTCTCCTTATTAGAATCTAAAGTGTGCGAATGCCTTGTTGGCCTCGGCCATGCGGTGCATCTCCTCCTTACGCTTGAAGGCTGCGCCCTGCTGGTTGTAGGCATCCAGTATCTCTGCTGAAAGCTTGTCTGCCATCGTCTTGCCGGCGCGCTTGCGGGAATAGAGGACAAGGTTTTTCATGGAAATAGAAATCTTGCGCTCCGGACGAACCTCCATAGGAACCTGGAACGTCGCACCTCCGATACGCTTCGATTTCACTTCGACTTGGGGTGTGATGTTCTCCAGAGCCTGTTTCCAGACTTCCAGCGGAGATTTATCAGCATCCTTCATCTTCTTGCCGACGATTTCGAGCGAGTCGTAGAAAATCGTGTAGGCAATACTCTTCTTACCATCCAGCATAAGGTTGTTCACGAAACGGGTCACAGCCACGTCTCCGAACTTCGGATCCGGAAGTAGAATTCGCTTTTTTGGCTTAGCTTTTCTCATTGCTATTTAAAAATGATCTGTTAAAAACTCTCTTGTTGTTGACTACTTGCCTGCCTTGGGACGTTTGGCTCCGTACTTCGAACGACGCTGACGACGTCCGTCCACGCCTGCCGAGTCGAGCGCACCGCGCACCAGGTGATAACGTACACCGGGGAGGTCCTTCACACGACCGCCGCGGACGAGCACGATGGAGTGCTCCTGCAAGTTGTGGCCTTCTCCGGGGATATAGGCGTTGACCTCCTTGCCGTTGGTCAATCTTACACGCGCTACCTTACGCATTGCCGAGTTCGGCTTCTTCGGGGTCGTCGTGTACACACGCGTACATACGCCTCGGCGCTGGGGACACGCAGCCAGTGCGGGAGACTTCGACTTGTCCTCCATCTTCACACGGCCGTTTCTCACTAACTGCTGAATAGTTGGCATTTCTTAAACTGTCCTTTAATTGTTAAAAAATCTATCTCCATTGTCCAAAATGGACTGCAAAGGTACGCAATTTTTCGGAAATACAATATATATGCACATCTTTTTTCGCCTTTTTACAGCATTTTAGCCGACTTGCAATTCTTTTTATTTATAAAATCATCAAAATAATAAGTATTAGTTATGCAAAATTCAACAATCGGTTTGTCATCAGCACGATAGCGGCTTCGAATACGACAGGGGAATGAGGTACGGGCTCGACCCCGGAAGGCGAACCGGGCCGAAACCTGCGGGCTTCGACCCCCATACCGCAGGCTGCAAGACACCGGGCGGGAAAGCCGTGGCGACGCTCCGGGAAAACGACACAGAACTCGACATACACAGCCACAACCACAGCCACGGCAAAGCCTATTCGATATGCGTCGTACCGCGCTACGACTGGCCGGCAGCACCGCCGAAACAGCGACGGGACACGGCCAAAACGGCTGCGTCCCGTTTTTTATGCCGCGACGCCGCCAAAAAAGACGACAAAACAAGAAACTTTTGCTATTTTTGCA
>USBC01000041.1 GCA_900552845.1 uncultured Oscillospiraceae bacterium
CAGGGCAGGAGCTGCCCACCGGTCACTTTGTGGCGGAGGACGGCACCGTGCTTGGCACCAACAAGGGCATTACCCATTACACCATCGGTCAGCGCAAGGGGTTGGGCATCTCGCTGGGGTGCCACGCCTTTGTCCGCCGGATCAATGCGGCGGAAAATACTGTGGAGCTGACCACTGATGAAAGCCGACTGTTCCATAGGGTCATCTTTGCCGATGACCTGAACTGGATTGCCATAGACGACCTGCGTGAGCCGCTGGAGGTGGAGGCGAAGATCCGCTACGCCCATCGTGCGGCAGCAGCAGTCATCACTCCAGATGCCGCAGGAACAGTTCGGATCGAATTTAAAGAAGCACAACGCGCGCCGGCACCCGGACAGGCTGTGGTTTTTTACCGTGGCGATACGGTCATCGGCGGTGGAACGATAACAGATATGGAGGAACCGATATGCTGAAAGACCATCTTGCACCTCTTGCATCACAGCTTCGCGGTCATGTGGAGCTGCGTGCGCAGGTCAGCACCAGTCACGCAGTGGCAATGCTCAATGGTGACCTGCAAAGCAATGCCCGCGCTCAGCAGGGCGGCGTTTCCGCCCGTGTGTACCGCAACGGTGTTTACGGCTTTGCCAGCGCCGTGGAATACGACGAGGAAAGTGTGCGCCGCGTATTGAAGGCAGCCGAGGAAAATGCTCTTTTCCTTGATGCCCGTGTAAAGAAAAACCGTCCCGAGCTGCCGGTACTGCCGCGCGGTATGGTGGCGAAGGATAGAGAGTACATCGATGTTCCGCAGAAGGATTACATTGAGTTTGCCCGTGCGGCAGATGATTACCTCAAGCGGAAATATCCGCAGCTGGTCAGCCGCCGTGTGGTGCTGCGCCACGACTGTATGGAAAAGCTTTTGACCGTCAGTGACGGGACAAATAGTCACAGCGTGCGCCCCCGCACGCACTTTATCGTGCTGCTGACTGCCGAAGCGCCCGATGGCATGCCGGTCGAGATCTTCAATGTCATCGGCGGCGGGGAGGGGATTCTCACCGACTATTTCACCGACCCCAGCCTGTACTACGAGAAGATAGACGAGCAGGTGGAGCTGCTGATGAAGAAGCGCGACGGCGTTTTCACCAACGCAGGCATGAAGGACGTCGTTCTTGCTCCTGCGCTTGCGGGAATTCTGGCGCATGAGGCGGTGGGACACACCGTGGAAGCCGACCTTGTACTGGGCGGCTCGGTGGCAGCGCACAGCCTCGGTAAGCGTGTCGCCTCCGATCTTATTACACTGGTGGACTTTGCCCACACCCTGCCCGATGGTAGCCGCGCCCCGTTGCCGGTCTATGTCGATGACGAGGGTACGCCCGCCTCCGATGAAGTCATCATTAAGGACGGCATTTTAAAGGGTTATATGAACAGCCGCGAAACCGCCCTGCACTTCGGCATGGAGCCGCATGGCAATGCGCGTGGCTATGCCTACAGCGATGAACCGTTGATCCGTATGAGAAACACTGCCATTCTGCCCGGAAAGGATAAGCTGGAGGATATGATCGCCGCCATTGATGACGGCTATTACTTCACCCAGACCAATAATGGCCAGGCAGATACCACAGGAGAGTTCATGTTCGGTATTATGATGGGCTATGAGATCAAAAACGGCAAGCTGGGACGCGCGGTGCGTGATACCACCATTTCCGGCGTGGCATTCCAAATGCTTCAGACAGTGGATATGCTGAGCGACGATATGGTATGGTCGTGCAGCGGTACCTGCGGTAAAAAACAGCCGATGCCGGTGGGCATGGGTGGACCTGCCGTAAAATGCAAAGTAAATGTAGCGGGAAAGTGAGGGAAGCAGCATGATGAATCTGAAAGACGCAGCCGGCTATGCGCTGGAGCAGCTGCAAAAAGCCGGCGCCGATGACGCCGCGGTGATCGTGACGGGCGGCAAAATAGATGAATTGAACATAGATGGCGGAGAATTCAGCCTCATGCGCTCCGGCTTTAAGAGCGGACTTTCACTCAAAGCCATTAAGGAGCAGAAAACCGGTAATATCCACACCAATTCCTGCGAAAAGGAAGCAATTGATGCTGCGGTGGCGGACTGCATGGCGGCAGTGATGGCGGCACAGCCCGATGAAGCGGAATCCATCGCGCCCAAGGCAGAAAATATGAGCTTCACCTCCGGTGTGCTTACCCCTGACCGGGATCGGCTTTTTGACCGTTTGCAGGAATATATGGATACTTTGCATGCCGAATATCCCAAGATTAACATGGAGCAATTGATTGCCAAGTATGATCACGATGATATCCTGCTGATGAATACAAACGGCGTAGAGATGAGATACCAGAACGGCGGCTACATCATCAGCACCATGTTCTCCGCCC
This sequence comes from uncultured Oscillospiraceae bacterium, assembly GCA_900552845.1. Lineage (GTDB taxonomy): Bacteria > Bacillota > Clostridia > Oscillospirales > Ruminococcaceae > Angelakisella. The sequence continues at coordinate 2,371 of USBC01000041.1, forward strand.
ACGAGGGGGAGAAGGCAGGCTCCTTTAACGGTACCGGCTACCTCACCGATCGGCTGGATCAACCCCTGATGGAGACCGGAATGATGCGCCGTCTGCTGCGCGATGCAGAAGCCGACCTCACCGCCGCTCCCATTACCGAAAAATTTGAGGGTACACTGCTGGTCAGCCCTGCATTTATGGGTGAGTTTCTTGGTACGGTACTGGGCTGCTACGCCGGCGATTACGCTCTTATCAGCGATACGAGCATCTGGAAGGACAAGCTGGGGCAGCGGGTTGCATCTGCCGGCATTACGTTGGAGACCCGTCCCTTGGACGAGCGAATCGTTTGCGGCGAGCGCTTTGATGCCAACGGCTTTAAGAGCGAAAATGATGTGATCCTGCAGGACGGCGTGCTGAAGAACTTCTGCCTCTCGGAATACGCTGCCCGCAAGACCGGCAGAAAGCGTGCCGCCAACCAGAGCGGTTCCTACTTTCTGCATCCCGGCGAGCAGAGCTTGGAGGAACTGATTTCAGGTATTAAAAACGGCATTCTCATCAATCGCTTCTCCGGCGGTCAGCCCGGCGCCAGCGGCGATTTTAATGGCGTGGCGAAAAACAGCTTTCTCATTAAGGACGGCAGGCTGGCAGGCGCCGTAACAGAAACGATGATCAGCGGTAATTTTGCCGAGCTTCTGCAGAACCTCCGCGGAATCAGCCGCGAAACGGTGTGCGACGGTTACAGCGTTCTGCCATGGGCTGCATTTGACGGCATTACCGCCAAATAATAACCATTCTATATTTTACGATGCCGCAGGGTCGCCTGCGGCATTGTGCTGAAAGGCGGTAAAGTGTATGGCGGTACTAATCCCCGAACATTGCGAACTATGTCCCCGCCGCTGCGGGGCGGAGCGGACAGAGACAGAGGGGAAGGGCGTCTGCCGGATGCCGTGGGCAGATCGCCGTACCGAAGCCGGTCGGTGTGGGGCGGGGAATACCCTGCGCGCTGCCCGCGCCGCACTCCACCGCTGGGAGGAACCCTGCATCAGCGGAGAGGATCCAGCCCGCGGCTCCGGAACAGTTTTTTTCTGCGGCTGCACGCTGGGCTGCGTTTTTTGCCAGAACGGTTCCATCAGCCACGGGGGAGAGGGGCAGGAGATCACTGCCCGACGACTTTCGGAGATTTTCCTTGAATTGCAGGCGCAGGGGGCGTATAATATCAATCTTGTCACCCCCACGCAGTACCTGCCGTGGATCGAGGAGGCGCTGCGGCTTTGCGGCGACCGCATTTCCGTTCCCGTCCTGTATAATACCGGCGGTTACGAGCGGGAGGAAACGCTCCGCCGGCTAGAGGGGAAGGTGCAGATCTACCTGCCCGATTTGAAGTATTACGACTGCACGCTTTCCGCTCGCTATTCCGCAGCGCCGGATTACTTTGCCGTTGCGTCCCTTGCACTGCGGGAGATGTTCCGGCAGGTGGGGGCGGTGCGCTTTGATGAAAACGGCATACTGCAAAGCGGTATGGTCGTCCGCCATTTGGTGCTGCCTGGCGCATTTCGGGATAGTCTGCGCCTTTTGGACTGGCTGGCGGAGGAATTCGATCCGGAGGCAATTCGCCTGAGCATAATGAGCCAGTACACCCCGCCTGCCGATATTGCCATCAGGGAGCTACAGCGTCCGGTTTTTACTTACGAATACCGAAAGGTCTGCGAGCATGCGGCAGAGTTAGGCTTTTTAGGCTACACCCAGCAGCGTTCCTCTGCCGATGCCGCCTACACCCCGCCCTTTGATGGGACGGGCTTATAAATTCATATTTTAGGAGACTTCTATGATAGAACCCCTGCACCGCCGCCCCATTGCCGATGGCATTTGGTTTTCCCGCATTCACGATCCCAAATTCTATCACAACAGCATTTCGGTTACACTCATTACACCGCTCGCAGAAGGCAAGACATCCGCGGCGGTGCTGGCGGCGTATCTCTTGCGCATGGGCAGTCGTCGATGCCGGGATATGACCGAGCTGGAGTGCCGCTTGGCGGATCTTTACGGGGCGGTACTGGATACCGACATTTCCCGGCACGGCGAAAACCAACTGATCACCTTTTCCATTACCGGAGCCGATGACCGTTTTGCACTGGAGGGGGAGAGCATCAGCCGCGGTTGTGCCGAGCTGTTAGGGGAGATCCTGCTGGAGCCGAAGGTTATCGATGACGCTTTTCCTATGGAAGCCTTTCGACTGGAGCAGCAGTACCTTGTTGATACCATTGAGGCGGAGATCAATGATAAGCGCAGCTATGCCGCCCAACGCTGCACGGCGGAAATGGGACGAGGCTGCCGTTTTGCGCTGCCTCGCTACGGAACGGTGCAGGAGGCACTTTCCGTTACGCCGGAATCGGCTTATGTGCGCTACTGCGAGCTGATCCGTTCTGCCCGTATTGAGATCTTCTTCAGCGGGTGCGGCAGTCCGGACTATGCCGAGGAGACCTTCTGCCGATTGTTCAGCGCGGTGGAGCGGGCGCCGCTTTGTCCTGCTCCGCAGCAGCTCCCTCAAAAGGCGGAACGCCTGACCGAGCTGCAAGAGCAAATGCCCATGAGCCAAAGCAAACTGGTGCTGGGCTTTTGTACCGGCTTGCCGCAGCAGCGGCGGGCACGTACCGCATTGCGTGTGATGACTGCGCTGTTGGGAGGAAGCACCGGCTCCCGCCTTTTTGCAAATGTACGGGAAAAACTGGGCTGCTGTTATTACTGCGGCGCCCGTGTTAACCTGCTCACCGGTATTCTGATGGTCGAATGCGGTTTAGAGGAAGCCAATCGGGAGCGGCTTCAAGCTGCCATTTTAGCCGAAATTGCCGATCTTGCCGCCGGTCACATCACCCCGCAGGAGCTTTGCCACATGAAGCTTGCGTTCCAAAGCTCGCTTTGCTCCATCGGGGATAGCTTGGCTCGTACCGAGGGCTGGTATCTCAGCGGGCTGCTGCAGGGCGAACCCGTCACCCCGCAGCAGGATATGGAGGAGATTGCCTCTATCACGGCAAAGGAGGTCGCGGCAGCTGCCGCTGCGCTCACTCTGGATACCGTATTCTTTTTGCAGGCGACCGGAAAGGGGGACGGCGACGATGAGAAATGATGAGCTGCACACCTCGCAGCTGTTGGGGCAGAGCACCCGAACCGTTACCCTTCCCAGCGGGCTGACGGTACAAATGTGTCGTATGGAGGGCTTTGTGACTGCCTATGCCATGCTTACCATCGGGGTCGGCTCCATTGATATCGGCTATCTGGTGCGGGGGAGAGAGGTACGGCTGCCTGCCGGTGTTGCCCACTACCTTGAACATAAAATGTTTGATTGCCCCGATGGAGATGCCATGCAGCGCTTTGATGCGCTGGGCGCCTCCGCCAACGCCTTTACCAGCTTTGATAAGACTGCCTATTATTTTAGCTGTACCGAGAATTTTTCCGAAGCGCTGGAGGTGCTTCTGGATTTTGTAACGACGCCATACTTTATCGGCTCCTCCGTTCGGCGGGAGCGCGGCATTATTGCCGAGGAGCTGCGCATGTATCGCGATAGTCCCGAGTGGATCGTGACGGCAAATCTTTTGCAGGCGATGTACCATGTTCACCCTGTGCGGGTGGATATCGCGGGAACGGAGGAATCCATTGCGGAGATCGACGCTGCCCTGCTGCGCCGCTGCTATGACCGGTTTTACCGTGCGCAGAATATGGTGCTTTCAGTTGCAGGCTGCTTTGATGAGGAAGCCGTGCTGGAAGCGGCAGAAAAGTTTTTTCCCGCCGGAAAGCCGGCTGTCCGCCCCTTGCCCATTGAAGAACCGAGAACGGTACGAGAGCGTTACCACGAGCAGAAAATGCCCATTGCCGCTCCGATGTTCCAAATCGGCTTTAAAGCGGTAGGCGGCGAAAAGGAAAATATGCGCCATCGGCTTTTAGATGAACTGCTGCTTGACCTCATCTGCGGCGAAACGACTGACCTGTACCGCCGTCTGTACGAGGCGGGCGAAATCAATGCCACCTTTGGCAGCGAGGTGATGGCGGGACGCGACTTTATCTGTGCGATGTTTGACGGCGAAAGCCGTCAGCCACAGGCGGTTTACAATGCTCTTTGCGAGCGTGTGACCACCCTGCAGCGGGAAGGAATCCCTCCGCAGGATTTTGCCCGCTGCCGCCGAGCCAATTACGGCAGAACGATCGGTTTGTACGGTCGTGCCGAATCTGTTGCCGGACTGATGGCAGCCGCTCATTTTTCGGGCATGAAGGATATTTATTACCCGTTGGAGATTCTCCGTTCCGCTACCGTGGAGGAGCTGGAGCAGCGCCTGCGGGAGGACTATAACCCAGCGTACAGTGCCCTTTCGGTTATTCTGCCGCAGGGCGAGCATTAAGGAGAACCTGAACCCCATGAACCCCATTGCAAACGAAACAAAAGCCAAAGCTCCCCTTCTTACCGCTCATTTGATGGCGTTGACCGTCTCCGCCATTTGGGCGACCACCTTTATTTGCAGCAAGGAGCTGCTGCATTTTTACACACCGGCGCAGGTCATGTTTATGCGCTTTGTCCTTGGCTACCTTGTGCTGTGGCTGCTGCGACCCCACCTGCTGCGGTGGCAGGGCAGGGGAGAGCTGACCTTCCTGCTGCTTGGCATTTTGGGCGGCACCTTGTACTTTTGGACGGAAAACACCGCTCTCCAGCACACCTTTGCCGCCAATGTCAGCATTATCGTGGCAATGGCGCCCATTCTTACCTCCATTCTGGCGCACTTCTTCACCGGAGATGAAAAGCTGCATACCTCGGTCTGGATCGGCTTTGCCATTGCCATGTGCGGTGTGGTTCTGGTGGTACTCAACGGTGCGCTGGTACTGAAGCTCAGTCCGGTAGGCGATTTGCTTGCCTTCCTTGCCGCGGCAAGCTGGGCGTGCTATTCTGTTCTTATCAAGCGAATTTCCGGAAGGGTGGATAGTATTCTGCTTGCCCGACGAGTTATACTGTACGGAGCAGTAACCGCTCTGCCGCTTTTGGCGGTCCGCGGCGAGCTTTCCTTCGACTTTACTCCGCTGGTGCAGCCTAAGCTCCTTTTTTGCCTGCTCTTTTTGGCGGTGCTGGGCAGTGCCGTCTGCTTTGCCGTATGGAATGTCGTCATCGACCGGCTGGGCGTTGTGCATGCCAATAATTATATTTATCTCCAGCCGTTTATCACCATTGTGGCGTCCCACTTCCTGTTGGACGAACCGATGAGCTGGACGGCGGTGGTCGGTGCGCTGCTGATTGTCGGCGGTGTTATCATCTCCGGCAGGCAAAAGCGTGCAGAGTAATGGATTTTAGCGCTAATTGCTAAAAAAATCGGGATAAATTATACGCGATTTCACTTGCCTTGCCACACCTACTAATGATATAATCGTAAGGGCTCCCCCAAAAGGGGGAACGAAAGAAGCGCCTCTGCAAAAGGCGCTTTTTTTATTTTGCCATACCGGGCGGCGGAACGCCTGACCGCCCTGTTGTGGCGATTGGCCGCAGCGACAGAGGATAAATCGAGGAGGAAATCATGTACAAAATCGGCTTTGATAACGAAAAATACCTGCAAATGCAGTCGGATAAGATTCGGGAACGGATCGGTCAGTTCGGCGGTAAGCTGTATCTGGAATTCGGCGGCAAGCTGTTCGATGACTACCACGCTTCCCGTGTGCTGCCGGGGTTTGCACCGGACAGCAAGGTGAAGATGCTGCTGCAAATGAAGGAAACCGCAGAAATTGTCATTGTGATCAGCGCCGATGCCATCGAAAAAAACAAGCGCCGCGGAGATCTTGGCATTACCTATGATCTTGATGTCCTGCGCCTGATCGATGCCTTCCGCGGGATCGGGTTGTATGTCGGCAGCGTCTGCATCACCCATTACCATGCTCAGCCTGCTGCCGATGCGTTCCAAAAGCGGCTGGAGGCACTGGGCGTTAAGGTTTACCGCCACTATATTATCCCGGATTATCCCTCCAATGTCCCTCTTATTGTCAGCGATGAAGGCTTTGGAAAGAACGAGTATATCGAAACGACCCGTCCGTTGGTCGTTGTTACCGCACCGGGACCCGGCAGCGGCAAAATGGCAACCTGTCTTTCCCAGCTTTTCCATGAAAATAAGCGCGGCGTCAAGGCAGGCTACGCCAAGTTTGAGACCTTCCCCATTTGGAACCTCCCTCTCAAGCACCCTGTCAATCTGGCATATGAAGCGGCGACGATCGACCTTAACGATGTCAATATGATCGACCCGTTCCATTTGGAAGCATACGGCGTTACCACAGTTAATTATAATCGAGACATTGAGATCTTCCCGGTTCTCAATGCCATCTTCCAACGTATCTACGGCAGCTCCCCCTACAAAAGCCCGACCGATATGGGCGTTAATATGGCAGGTAACTGCATCATTGATGATGAAGCCTGCCGCCGTGCCTCGGAGCAGGAGGTCATTCGCCGGTACTATGCCACCGCCTGCCTCGTGCGTCAGGGGCTCAGCGAGCCTGCCGAGATCCACAAGCAGGAGCTGATCATGAACCAGCTTGGCATTTCCACCGCAGATCGCCCCGTGGTTGCAGCCGCCTGTGAAAAAGCGGAGGAGACCGCACAGCCCGCAATGGCGCTGGAGCTGCCTGACGGCAAGATCGTTACAGGAAAGACCAGCTCACTACTGGGCCCTGCCGCAGCACTCATGCTCAATGCACTCAAGGAGCTGGGAGGCATCAATGATGAGATGCATCTGCTTTCTCCCATCATAATCGAGCCGATTCAACGGCTGAAGGTGAATTATCTCGGTAATCACAATCCCCGTCTGCACTCCGATGAGATCCTGATTGCGCTTTCTATCTGTGCCGCTACCAACCCCACCGCAGCACTGGCGATGCAGCAGCTCAGTAAGCTGCGCGGGTGCGAAGCACATGCCAGTGTGATTCTGTCCCGCGTTGACGAGAATGTATATCAAAAGCTGGGAGTCAATCTTACCTGTGAGCCGAAGTACCAGACCAAAAAGCTTTACCATGCATAAAAATCACCAAGCGCCGGCTCAGTCGGCGCTTTTTACTGCCTGAATGATTAATATTTATAATCATTACAATAGATTTAATGAATTGTAATTATGCAATATGTATAACATACCGGGCGGTATAGTTGTTAATATGCACAATATTGGCGAAATATCTTTTCCCTTTTGGCAAAAGCGACGGAATTTCATCATTAATTAAAAAAATTGTTGCATACCATTAAAATTTATATTATGATAGCAACAATATTCGCAGCGCCGCAATGCGGCAAAAGAAAAGGAGAAAAAATATGGAACCTAAACGCGCTCAATGGGGAAGCAAAATCGGCTTTATTCTGGCTGCAGCCGGTTCAGCCGTCGGACTCGGGAACATCTGGAAATTTCCAGGGAAAGCCTACGAGGGAGGCGGCGGAGCCTATATTCTTATTTATCTGGCTATCGTTATCCTCATTGGTATTCCCGTTATGCTCTCGGAGCTGACCATCGGGCGCGGCGCACAGGCAAATGCCATTGACAGCTATGGCAAGCTGGGCCACCCCGGCTATAAATGGGTTGGCTGGTTCGGCGTGATCGTGGCATTCATTATCACCAGCTATTACGCCCATGTGGGCGGCTGGGTGCTGCGCTATGTCGTCAGCTATGCCACCGAACCGGCAAAGGTCTATGCCGATCCACTGGGTTATTTCTATGCGCTGCTGGGCTATAATGCCGCTACCGGCGAGACGTGGTTCCCGCTCACCGGCGTACTTTTTGCAGCCATTTTTATGGGAATTACCTGCTTTATTATCGTTAAGGGTGTTGAAGGCGGCATCGAGCGATTCAACAAGGTTGGCATGCCTGCATTGTTTGTTATCCTGATTATTCTGCTGGTACGCTCTCTCACCATGCCCGGAGCAGGGGAGGGACTCAAGTATTTGCTGATCCCGGATTGGAGTAAGGTCACCTTCAGCACCGTGCTTTCGGCGCTCGGACAGGCGTTTTTCTCCCTCAGCCTCGGCATGGCTATCATGGTCACCTACGGTTCTTATGTAAAAAAGGATGAGGATCTTGCCAAAAACGCTGCCATCATCTGCGGCACGGATACGCTGGTTGCTTTGATTGCCGGTTTTATCATTGTTCCCGCTGTATTTGCTACCCTTGGCGCCGAAGGCGTCGGTAAGGGAGCCGGATTTGCATTTTCTTCTCTTGCCGGGGTATTCCAGCAAATGCCCGGCGGGCAGATTTTCGGAATGCTGTTTTATCTGCTGCTTCTTTTTGCGGCACTCACCTCTTGCATCTCGCTGGTCGAGGGGGTAGTCGCCTTTGCTACCGAACGATTCGGTTGGAAGCGAACCCCAGCCACCATCATTCTGTGCGTGATCATGTTCCTTATCGGTGCCGTTTATACCTGCTCGCAGGCAGCATTTGATATTAAGGGAATCTGGTTTGATTTCAAGAATGGTTTGACCACCCCCATTTTTGGCGACTTTATGGAGTTCCTTACCGACCGTCTGATGATTCCTGTTTGCGCTCTTGGTTCCTGCCTGTTTGTCGGCTGGGCTTGGAAGCCGCAAAATGCGATCCGTGAGATTGAGATGGACGGCAAGCCCTTCCGCCTGAAAAAGGTGTACAGCTTCCTCGTGCGCTATCTGGCACCCATCAGCATCATTATCATCATTGTGGCGAGCTTTGCCACCGGTACCACCCTCAGCTGATCGTTTTAGAGCGGCAGGCTGTGCCAAAAGATAGCTTTGCTGCTCAATGTGCTCCCCTGACAGAGACAGTGTATTATGCCTGTTTTTGCAGGGGAGCATATTATTGACTTTCTTGCATTTTTTTGTGCCTTTTGGTAAGATACAAGGCGAAAGCAGCAAACCGCCTCGCCGCTGGTTGCTGCAAGCCGCAGGGTATGGCGCCCGCAGGGCAAGCCGCCTGCGGCGGCTTCGATGGCAAAGCCATCGGTTCCGGCTGCGCCGGAACGCCCTGCGGGCGCTTCCGCAAATCTTAACCTCCCCAAAGGAGCCTTGACCCATGCCAAAAGACCGTGATTTTCTGAAAGCACTTTCCGGCGAAGACCGCCTGACCGCCGCGCAGGTGGCGGATAAGCTGGAGCAGTGCGCTCGCCGGAACTGTCTGACCCACACCATGTTCCTGACGCCGCACCAGCGTGCTGTGGCAATGCAGGTCATCGCATGGTGCGGCTCTCCGCCGCATAGTATGGCAGGGGGACACCCCGCTGCCGAGCGATGCGTGGCGCTTTTTCTGCCGGACTACATAGAAGCCGATGACCTCCCCGAGGAAGAGCTGCCCTTTGGGGCAATACGGGTCGAATGGGGGCATGGCGCTTCGCTTACCCATCGGGACATTCTGGGTAGCCTGATGGCACAAGGGGTACGGCGCGAGGCACTGGGCGATCTTCTTGTGGGGGAAAATGGCTGTGATGTCATTGCTTTGGGGAATGCAATACCTTTTTTAAGGTATATTTGGATTATGGCCGGAGCAAGCGGGGTTACCCCGGTGGAAATGCCAGT
>USBC01000042.1 GCA_900552845.1 uncultured Oscillospiraceae bacterium
GGAGAATTGCGCGGAACATTGGGCTATCAAATTGATGGCGCAGTCATAAAGGTGAATAGCTTTACAGATAGAGAAGCGCTTGGCAGTACAGCAAAATACCCCAAATGGGCGGTAGCTTTCAAATATCCTCCGGAGGAAAAGGAAACGGTGCTGCGAGATATTATCTTGCAGGTAGGCCGTACCGGAGCTGTAACCCCCACTGCAGAATTTGACCCGATAGAGCTTGCCGGGACAACGGTGAGCCGCGCCACACTGCACAATCAAGATTTTATCATACAGCTTGGCGTTAACATTGGCGACACCATCGTTGTGAGGAAAGCCGGAGATATTATTCCGGAGGTTATTGCGGTAAAGGCTCATCCGGCTGGGGAGCCTGCCTTCACTTTGCCGACCCACTGCCCATCCTGCGGGACGCTGCTGGTTCGTGATCCGGAGGTGGCGGTTATCCGCTGTCCCAATATCAGCTGTCCCGCACAGATTCTGCGCAGCTTGATTCATTTCTGCAGCCGGGCGGCAATGGATATTGAGGGCTTGGGAGAGGCAGTCTGTGAGCAGCTTTTAAATAACCATTTGGCACGGACGCCAGCTGACCTTTATCGCCTGACTAAGGACGATTTAATGTCTTTGGAAGGATTCAAAGATAAAAAAGCGGAGAATATCCTTTCGGCATTGGATAGATCGAAGCATAACGAACTGGGCTCGCTGCTGTTCGGGCTTGGGATCCGCAATATCGGTGACAAGGCGGCAAAGCTTTTAGCAACACGGTTTGGTACACTGGAGGCGGTGGAGTCGGCAACCAAGGACGAGCTGCTTTCCATTGACGGCTTTGGTGAAGTCATGGCTGAGAGTGTACTGCAATATTTTGCTGACGAGCACAACCGTAAGCTGTGCAGTGACTTGTTGGCACTCGGTTTGGAACCATGGGTTCCAAAGCAAGCTTCTGCAGCATTAGCAGGTATGACATTTGTGATAACAGGAACGCTGCCGAACTATTCTCGCGAGGAGATGCAGGATTTGATCGAAAAGAACGGCGGCAAGGCATCAGGAAGCGTCAGCAAAAAGACAAGCTATGTCGTAGCCGGAGAATCTGCCGGCAGTAAGCTGACCAAAGCGCAAAGCTTGGGTATACCGGTGCTGAATGAACAGGAATTACTGGAACTGATAGAAAGGGGTTCTTAAATTACATGGAGATCGACATCAAAAAAATTGCTAAGCTCTCTCGGCTTGCCATAGAGCCGGAAAGAGAGGAAAAATTCCAAAAGGATATGCAAAATATCATCGATATGGTGGAGCGCCTGCCCGAAATGGGATCCGGTGATCTTTCCCCAAAGGTGGAGGATGCCATGACACTGCGAGAAGATGTGGTGGAGCCTTCTCTGCCGCGAGAGGAAGTACTGAAAAATGCGCCTCAAGTAGCAGCCGGCTGTGTGGTTGTCCCCAAAACAGTGGGTTAACATGAGGGAAAGGAAGTAGACAATATGGATTTGTATAAACTGACCGGCGGCGAGCTGCACCGGCTGATGAAAGAGAAAAAAGTCTCCGCAATGGAAGTGACGGAGGATGTATTTGCTCGTATTGCGAAGGTGGAAAACGGGATTGGTGCATTCATCACAGTCACGCCGGAGGAAGCAGTGAAGGCTGCCGAAGCAGTAGATAAAAAGATTGCGGCGGGGGAGGAGTTGCACCCGTTGGCAGGGATCCCCATCGGGATCAAGGATAATATCTGCACCAACGGGATTAAGACCACCTGCGCCAGCCGCATGCTGGAAAATTTTATTCCTCCCTATGATGCAACGGTAATCAGCAAGTTGAAAGCTGTAGATTTTGCAATGACGGGAAAGCTGAATATGGACGAATTCGCCATGGGTTCCTCATGTGAGAATTCTGCGTTCCATATTACTCATAATCCGCACGGGCTGGATAAAGTGCCAGGAGGATCCTCCGGCGGTTCAGCGGCGGCTGTAGCTGCGGGAGAAGCGGTTATGTCTTTGGGAAGTGATACCGGCGGATCCATTCGTGAGCCTGCCGCTTATTGCGGTATTATCGGGTTAAAGCCTACCTATGGTGCAGTTTCCCGTTATGGCTTGGTTGCGTTTGCTTCCTCGCTGGATCAGATCGGGCCCATGGGACGCTGTGTGGAGGACGTTGCCAATCTGTTTTACACCATCAGCGGGCAGGACCCCTATGACGCCACATCTATGCCTACCCACTATCCGAAAACCGCCGGTGGTTTAGGTTATGATCTTTCCGGCTTGCGCATCGGCGTGCCCAAAGAGTTTTATAAGCATACCGATGTAGCGGTTGGCGCCTCTATCTGGCAGGTCATTCGTACACTGGAGGCACGTGGTGCCAAGGTTGTGGATATCAGCCTGCCAAGTACAGAATACGGGCTTTCCGCTTATTATATCATTTCTTCCGCTGAAGCCTCCTCCAACCTGTCGCGCTTTGATGGCGTCAAGTACGGATTCCGCGCAGAAGGCTATACCGACCTTAACAACATGTATGAAAAGACAAGAAGTGAAGGCTTTGGTGATGAAGTCAAGCGTCGCATCATGCTGGGGACATTTGTGTTGTCCTCCGGTTACTATGATGCCTACTACAAAAAAGCCAAGCTGTTCCAGCAGAAGGTGCGTGCCGAGTATGACGAAGCATTCAAGCTGTGCGATGTCATTATAACGCCGACCGCTCCTTCCGCCGCATTCAAGATTGGCGAGAATGTTCATGATCCCTTGAAGATGTATGCCAGCGATGTTTGCACCATTACAGTAAACATTGCCGGACTGCCTGCGCTCTCCTTGCCGATTGGCATGGATCACGAGATGCCGGTGGGAATGCAGCTCATCGGGCCGCATTTCTCAGAGGAGAAGCTGCTGGGCATTGCCAAGGAATTTGAGACCATGCGGGGCGGACTGTGCCAGGTCGCCTCTGTGGTGTAAGGAGGAGACGCAACATGAAATACGAAATCGTTGTGGGCTTGGAGGTCCATGCAGAGCTGAACACCAAGACCAAAATTTACTGCAGCTGTAAAAACTCCTTCGGCTCCATGGTCAATTCTAATTGCTGCCCGATTTGTACCGGTATGCCCGGAACGCTGCCCACCTTGAACAAGAGCGTTGTGGACTATGCCGTGCGCATGGGCTACGCTTTGCATTGCAGCATCAATAACGTCTGCAAGATGGACCGTAAAAATTACTTTTATCCCGATCTTCCAAAGGCGTATCAGATCTCTCAATTTGATATTCCTCTTTGCGAGAATGGATATATTGATGCTGTTATTGATGAAGAGGGACATACCAAGCGTATCGGCGTTACCCGAATTCACATCGAGGAGGACGCAGGGAAGCTGATTCATTCTGATGATTTTGCGGGCAGTCTTGTCGATTTTAACCGCTGCGGCGTCCCACTGATTGAGATCGTTTCCGAGCCGGATATGCGTTCCTCTGCAGAGGCTAAGGCCTATCTCGATACAATTAAGGCGACTTTGCAGTACCTTGGTATTTCCGACTGCAAGATGCAGGAGGGGTCGATTCGCTGTGATGTTAATGTATCGGTAAGACCTGAGGGCGCTGCGGAATTTGGTACCCGCGTGGAAATGAAGAATGTCAACAGCTTTTCTGCTACGGTGCGTGCAATTGAGTATGAAGCTGCCCGCCAGATCGAGATTCTGGAAAAGGGCGGAGAGATCTCTCAGGAAACGCGCCGCTGGGACGATATTGCAGGAAAAAACATTCTGCTGCGCTCCAAGGAGGACGCGCAGGATTATCGCTATTTCCCCGAGCCTGACCTCAAGACCATCTATGTAGAGGAAGGTCATTTGGCTGCGCTGAAGGATAGCATTCCAGAGCTTCCGAATGATAAGCTGCTGCGGCTGATGAAGCAGTATAAGCTGCCCTATTTTGATGCTAATCTGATGGCAGAAAATCCTGATAAAGCAGATTATTTTGAAGCCGTGGCAGCTTTGGGCAAATGTCTGCCCAAAAATATCAGCAACTGGCTGTTGGGTGATATTACGCGCATTATTAACGAAAAAGGCATTACAATAGCCGATACCTGCCTTACTGCAGAAAAGCTGGCGGATATGCTGTGCATGATCGAAAAAGGAGAAATCTCTACAACCGCAGGGAAGACTGTATTGGAGGAGATCATCTTCACCGACAGAACAGCTGCTGAGATCGTGGAGGAAAAGGGCCTGCGCCAGATGAATGATACCGGAGCGTTGGAAAAGGTGGTCAGTGATATTCTGGCTGCCAATCCCAAAGTGGTAGAAGACTACCGCGGCGGCAAAACAAACGCATTGGGCTTTTTGGTTGGTCAATGCATGAGAGCCTCCAAGGGAAAAGGGAATCCCAATATTCTTCGGGAGATGCTGGAAACTGCCTTGAAAGGCTGAGAAAACTGAATTCAAATATAAATGGCGGGCTGTCAGTTAATCTACAGCCCGCCGTAGGCGCAACATGGTGCATAAATCTTATTTAAAGCAGATGTTTATTTTCACATAAGCGTAAGGGGGAGGGGGAAGTCAGATGCAAATGTCTTTAGAACATGCAAATGAGGTATTTGACAGGGTTTTGCGGCTTGATCTGCAAAACGGAACATACACAATGATATCCCCGGACTCTGCCGGCGAATGGTTTGATGGCGAAAGAGATTTTTCCGAGTTTGCAGGACAATTGATGGGGAATGCTGCTGATGCCGGTATGACTTTTCAAAACCTGAAGGTTGCACTTGACCTCAAGCGGGTTCGGAGTGAACTGGAGCAAAAAGGACATTATGTGGTCTTTGGCGGAGATATCACCGGCTGCAAAAAAATGACCTTTGTACGCAGCGACAGCCGATATGCTATGCTGTATGTAACAGATCTCAATAGCATTGCCGAGTATTACAAAAGCTTGATCGACAGATTGGAAAAAGAGCAATATCAGGATACCATTACCGGCGCATTAAATCGGAATTATTACGAATTAAAGCTTCGGGAAAGACATTTTAGCGGCGGCGTTGCCATTATTGATATTGACGATTTCAAATTGTGCAATGATACATATGGGCATGAAGTCGGGGATACTGCCCTTTCTGAAGTGGCTCGGATCATTTTGCGGAACACAAATGAAAAGGACACGCTGGTACGTTTTGGCGGAGATGAACTGCTGCTGCTTATGCCGGACAGCACAACGATCAGAATAGAGCGTATTCTTGAATCCATTCGGCAGAAAATTTTTGCAGTACATCATAGTGCATTTGGCAATTTCCGCCTGTCTGTCAGTATTGGCTGTGTTATGGCTGAAAACGAGCCAACCGCCGATGCCGCGTATCGTGCGGATCGTATTATGTACCTTGCCAAAAACAAAAAGAACTCGGTTATAACCGAGTGGCAGCTTGCAGCAGGAAGTGAACAAGTGCTTTCCGAGAAGCAGGAACAAAAACAGTGCGTCTTGATCGTAGATGATTCGGCATTCAATCGTGAACTGCTTACAGAGCTGCTTGGCAGTAGCTTTGATATACTGGAAGCGGCTAACGGCAGGGAATGCATGGATCTTCTTGAACAGCACGGAACACAGATTTCGGTGGTGCTGTTGGATATCATTATGCCGCTGATGGACGGCTTTGCGGTATTAAAGGAGATGAGTGAGAAGCATCTCCTTGATGAAATACCGGTGATTATGATCACGGCAGATGAAACTGATGCCAATATCCGCCAAGCATTTGAAATGGGGGTTACCGATTATATCCGCCGTCCATTTGATGCGCGGGTAGTAGAGCAGCGTATACGCAACACAGTCAAGCTTTATGCGAAGCAGCGGCGCATGCTCTCTATGCTGTCTGCACAAAGCCGAGAGAGGGAGAAAAACAGCCGAATAGCAACCGATATTCTCAGCAATGTGATCGGGTGCATCAACGGCGAAAGTGCAGAGCATATACAGCATGTGAAGGAAATTTCTGCAATGATATTGGAACGGCTGATTTTGAAAACAGACCGCTATGGGTTAGCGTGGAAAGACTGTGAGCTGATTTCTGCCGCCGCTACACTTCATGATATCGGTAAAGTGGCGATTGATCAGGCGATCCTCAATAAGCCCGGCAAACTGACGCCGGAGGAATATGAGATCATGAAAACGCATACCGTCATCGGTGAGGATATCCTGAAAAACGGTGGTCTTGCGGCATTTCAGGACGAGCCGCAGCTGAAAATAGCCATTCAGATCTGCCGCTGGCACCACGAGCGCTATGACGGCAAAGGATATCCCGATGGACTGATTGGGGACGATACCCCCATTGCCGCACAGATTGTCGGTATTGCAGATGTATTTGACGCTTTGGCAAGCGTGCGTACTTACAAGGACGCTTATACACCGGAAGAGTCATTGCACATGATACAGCGTGGGGAATGCGGCAGCTTTAACCCGCTTTTGGTGGAATGCCTTACGGAAATAGCCGGAAAGCTTTCTCGCGATATCTATCAGTAAAAGACTTAAATACCTCCGGGAAAACTCGGAGGTATATTCCATTGCTAATGCAAAATAGGAGGCTTTCGTGATGAGAAAAGCCATAAAACAACTTGGCGTGCTATGTCTTGCAGTAATGTTTGTTTTTCTTTCAGGCTGTGATAAAGATTCTCCGCAGCCGGAAGATCTTCCGAATGGTACACTTACAATCGGCAGCGACATATATTCGCCCTACTTCTATTTGGACGACAATGGAGATTATGCCGGAATTGATGTGGAAATTGCCACAGAAGCGTGCCGCAGGCTTGGCATGAAGATAGAGTTCAAGCAAATTGTGTGGCAAAACAAGGACGCACTTCTTGCAGAGGGTGCAATAGACTGCTTGTGGGGCTGTTTTACCATGAACGGTCGTGAGGACGAATACACTTGGGCTGGCCCATATATGCGCAGCAGGCAGGTAGTGGTGGTTTATACTTCAAGCGATATCTATACCTTAGGCGACCTGAACGGGAAATGTGTTGCAGTACAGATTGCCTCCAAACCTGAGGGTATTTTCCTTACCGATTCCGTTCCCGGCGTGTCTGTCAAAAAAGTGTACAGCTTTTCCACCATGCAGTCTGTTTTTGCTGCTCTTAAAAAGGGCTATGTTGATGCCTGTGCAGGGCACGAGACCGCTTGCCGGGAATATATGAAAAATGCCTATGCAGATTATCGTATTCTTGATGAGATTTTGTTGAAAGCCGATCTTGGTGTTGCGTTTGAAAAAAATACCGGGACTGAGCAGGCTGCTGCGCTCACCAATGTGTTGGAGGAAATGAAAGAGGACGGTACAATACGCAGCATTCTTGCAAATTATGATTTAGATGTAGATTTTGCGCTGGGGGAGGACGGAGCATGATAGGACATCATAAATTCAATAATTCTTCTCCTAAACATATCTCAACCACTTTTGTTGTCATCATTTTTTCGGGGATAGCAATCATGCTTCTGTCGCTGTACCTCAGCGCGGTCAATGGCTTAAATGAGGCGAAAAAAACAATGGGGCGGCATATCGGCGATCTAAAAAAGCAGTGCAGCGATTACAATGATTTTTTAGCAGCTGATAAGGTCAAAAGCCTTATCCGCCTAACCGAACAAGCGGAGGACATCGGAGATACGCTGGCTTTGCTGCCGGACAACGAAAAAAATAAGTTTCTTAATTCTTTTCTTGATAGTCAACGGCTGGACTGTATTTTGATTCTTGATGAAAACCTGGAGCCGGACGGGCAGTTTGTTAAGGGAAGAATGGACTTTCAGGAATGGGAGGATCTAATATCCAGTCCGGCAATTTCTACGGTGCTTAACTATCCCAAAGATGTTTATTCGGCACGGATCAACCACGAAGGATTGATATATGATATTGCAGCCGCAGCACGAAACGATAAAAAAGGAATAATTTTTTGTGCGGAGCAGCAAGAAAGCGAAAAGCTGAAAAGTCACTATTCCTCTGTGCAAAACCTTTTGGCATCTAATGAAACAGCCTTAGGTGGGAAAATGTATATTACCTCAGGAGAGACGATTATCGCATCAAATTCTGAAAACAGCAAAATAAGTGTTTCAGAAGTTCCGGAAATCGCTGCTCTTGCCTCAAAAAAGAACGGGAACGAGCTGACAAAATTTTATTGCGATGGTGCCGCCTATTACGGAGGCAATGCCAAGTGCCTCAACTATGACATATATGTTTTTTATCCATCAAGGGAAATCTTTTCCGGTTGTCGCAGCACTCTGCTTGTCGTTTTCAGCATCTATGTAATTGCCGCCGCATGGATCCTTAGCTTCTATTATCGAACCATGGCCAAGCATGACAGAGAAATGAACCGACAGTATGAGATCATTCGCTCCATCAGCCATATTTATCTTTTTACCGTTATTGTGGATATGAGAGATAACAGATACACGATATTGAAGTATCCGGCAAAATGGGGCGAGCTGAGCACATCCGGCATGGCTGATAAGTCGTTCGTTGAATGGATCATCAGCTTTGTGGGAAAAGAATTCTGCGAAGGGTATCGGGCATTTGTGGATCCAGAGACGATCCGGCATCGTCTTGGCAGCGCCGATTACGTGGAATTTGATTATCAGGATATTTCGGGCGAGTGGCTCAATGACAAAATCATTCCGCAGGAGCGAGACGAAAACGGAGAATTCCATTCCTATATATTGGCACGAACAAGTATTCAAGAACAGAAAAAAGCCGAGCTTGAAAATCAGCAAAAACTTAGGACTGCAGCTCAAAATGAAGCACTTGCCAACCAAAGCAAGACTGACCTGCTGCGCCGCATGAGCCATGATATTCGTACCCCGATCAATGTTATTTTGGGCATGCTTGAAATTGCTGATCGCAATCCGGAGAATAAGGAATTACTGCAAAGCTGCCGTAAAAAGGGCAGAACGGCAGCGGAATATCTGCTGGAGTTGGTCAATGATGTTTTAACCATCAATAAGACAGAAGCCGGTACGCCGGAAGCAGAAAGTACTGCGCCTTTCGACCTTGCAGATGAGGTACAGAAGTTGTATTCTGTTGCGGAGGATCAAGCTAAGACGCTCGGCGTTTCGCTCGAACCGCCGAAGCTTGAGGGTGAAAACAAGCCGTTGGTTGGCAATGCGCTGTATCTGCGTCAAATTATGATGAATATTATCACCAATGCTGTGCGCTACAGCCACAAGGGGGGAACCGTTCAGTTCTTTGTTTCTCAAATGTCGGATCCCGAAAAAGACGGCTATGCAAATGTACGCTTTGTCTGTGTGGATCATGGCGTTGGTATGAGTCCGGAATTTCAAAAGAAGATGTTTGAACCTTTTGCTCAAGAGGTAGATTCCGATGTCAGCCGGTTTGGCGGCGTGGGACTTGGTCTTTCTATCGTACAAAGTCTGGTGCAAAAACTCGGCGGACAGATTTGTGTTGACAGTAAGAAGGGCTTGGGAACCCGGTTCGATATAGTTGTTCCATACAGGTATGCCTGTGAACCTCTTGAAAAAAAGACAGCAGAGCGAGAGGGACTTTCGCTTGATGGATTGACTGTCCTGCTGGTTGAGGATAATGAATTGAACATGGAAATCGCTGAATATATGCTGACCGATGCCGGAGCAAAGGTTATAAAGGCATACGATGGAATGGAAGCAGTCAACCGGTTTGCTCTTTCTTCAATCGGTTCAATCGATGCCATACTGACAGATATGACAATGCCGGGAATGGACGGGCTGGAGGAGGCACGATGTATTCGTGCGCTGGAACGCAGTGACGCAAAAACCGTTCCGATTATCGCCGTCACCGCCAATTTGTTCCAACAGGACATATCTGCTTGTTCTAATGCAGGCATGACGGGCTTCTTATCAAAGCCATTGAATGTTGAACAGCTTCTTACAATGATCTCCCAGCAGACAAGAAAAGGAGAACAGCGCCATGAATGAACTTGAGAGGTTTTATTCTGCCATAGGCTCCAATGCGAAGCCGGTGATTGAGCGGTTTGGCGGGAATGCTGAAATAACGAAGCGCTTTATAAAGAAATTTGCTGCGGAAGAAAGCTATGAAAACCTGAAAAAAGCCTTGGCTTCCAATGAGGCGGAGGAAGCGTTTCGTGCAGCACATACATTAAAAGGAATATGCCTCAATCTCGGTTTTGACTGCTTGTTCGAGAAATCTTCTATTATAACTGAGTATTTGCGCAGTAAAAACATCGTTGATGCAAACAAATTCTTTCCGGAGCTTGAGCGGGAGTATATCAAACTGATTGCTTTGCTTCAGGAGCTGTAAAAAAACTTCTGATACGGGATCTTGCAATATGGCTTATCCGCATGAAGAAAAGAACAACCGCAAGCAGTTCATTTTTGCTTGCGGTTGTTTTCTGTAAGGATCGAATCACTTGCGAGAGGGAGAAAGGATAGCATCTTTTTGCCGTTTTGCAACAGCGGGAATATCTCCAACTCCATTCAACACCATGCTGGGACGATAAGCGTAGGTGTTCAGTGTTTCCATGGTGGAAACGCCGGAAAGAACCAGCACAGTGGACATGCCGCTTTCCATACCGGAAATAACATCGGTATCCATGCGGTCGCCGACCATAACGGCTTCTGCAGAGTGGCATTGCAGCATGCGCAAACCGGTACGCATCATTAAGGGATTTGGCTTTCCGCAGAAATAAGCCTGTTTGCCGGTGGCTATTTCGATGGGCGCAACGAGAGCGCGACACGCAGGTGCAATACCGTCCTCGATCGGACCGGAAACATCAGAGTTAGCTCCAATCAGCTTAGCGCCCGCCATAACCAGGTTGGTGGCTTTGGTAAGGGTATCAAGAGAATAGGAGCGACCTTCGCCAACGACTACATAATCAGGATTGACATCATTCATGGTAATACCGACATCATAGAGGGCATTCAGCAGACCTGCTTCTCCGATGGCGAAAACAGAGCAGCCGGGCGCCTGTTCTCTGAGAAACGCTGCTGTGGCAAGCGCACTGGTATAAAAGTGTTCTTCTGAAACATCAAGTCCCATACGGGCAAGCTTTTGGCTTAATTCCCGCGGGGTATAGCCGCTGTTATTGGTAAGGAAGAGAAATTCCTTATTTTCATCATGGAGCCATTTAATGAAATCTGCCACTCCGGGAAGGATCTGGTTGCCATGGTAAATGACACCGTCCATATCGCAGATAAAGCCTTTTTTGTCGTTAAAATTCAGTTCATTCATTTCGTGTTCTTCCTTTATTCTTGTATCGATTGATAATAATTATAACACTGAACAGACTGAAATTCTATTATTAAAATGCGAATTTTAATTGAAATGCAGCAACAGAAATAAGGAAATCTTGACAAACCCTAAAGCTGTGATAAAATACAATTTGAGAATGAAAATCAAATTCAAGGCGGAACCCCAACCATGAAAAAACAAATCTTCTTGATATTCCTGATTATTTTACTACTGACAGGCTGTGCGCCTTTACAGCAACAAACAGATAAAACTAAAGTTGTTGCAACAATTTTTCCTTTGTATGATTTTGCAAGAGAGATAGCCGGCGATGACGCTGAGGTTAAAATGCTGCTGAAGCCCGGCGCCGAGGTGCACAGCTATGAACCAACCCCGCAGGATATTATAGCAATACAGAACTGTGATGTGTTTTTGTACATTGGCGGGGAATCGGACGAATGGGTACGAAATGTGCTGGAGTCTATTGATACGACACACATGCAGATTGTGACTTTGATGGACAGCGTAGAGGCGGCAGAGGAGGCAGAAGGCGGCTTTGCGTGGAATGGGGAACATGAGCATAATGAAAATGATACGCACATACACGAGGAACAAAGTATGGAGTATGATGAGCACATTTGGACATCACCAAAGAATGCAATACTGATGGCAGAGGCGATC
>USBC01000043.1 GCA_900552845.1 uncultured Oscillospiraceae bacterium
TTTTTCTCCTTATTAATAAATAAGTATGTGGATATCGTTTTTGCAAACGAGGAAGAAGCGAAAGCATTTACCGGCGAAGAACCGGAGGAAGCTCTGAGAGTGATAGCCAAGAAATGCAGCATTGCTATTGTGAAAGTTGGAGCAAACGGATCTTATATCCGTAAAGGTACGGAAGAAATTAAAGTGTCGGCTATTCCTGTAGAAAAAGTTCTGGATACCACCGGCGCAGGCGATATTTCAGACGGCACCGGCTACTTTGAGACGCAGGGCGATATCGATTATCTCTGCGGCCCCGCGGACTGCACCAGCGCCGAGGTAAGAAGCTGCCGTATGGTCAGCTTCTCTCCTACGATCAGTCCGCCGAGGGAGGCGTTGGTGCCGTACAGCATATCCTGGATCCACATGGGATAGGCGGCGGTTTCCTGATCCAGATCCTTTACATTCTCCAGTACCAGTATGGCGGTCATAATTTTGGTCAGCGATGCCGGATACATCTGCTGGTCGGCGTTTTTTTCATAAAGAACCAGTCCGGTATCCAGATTTTCCAAATACACCGCCTTACTGGTCAGGGTAAAGTCCGGCTCATAGCTGATGGCAGCCGCCGGACAGAACAGCATCACCGCCGCCAGTACAAATGCCAGCAGTCCGCACAGGATCCGTTTTTTTCCCCGCATGATAAAAATACCTCCGCAAATTCATTCTGTTTCTGCTGCGCCCAAGCGGATCAGCCCTCGGCTGCGTCCTTCTCCTTTTTGGCGCCGCTGATCAGCCCCGAGACCTTGTCCATCACATCGGGGACCATGCCCACCACACGGTCGGCGGTATTGTTATAGCTTTGCACCTGCAGCAGCTTTACATCACCGTTTTTTACAATAAGGAACGCCAACGGCGTGATGGTAACGCCGCCGCCGGTGCCGCCGCCGAACAGCTCCTTCTGGGAGGCAGGCAGGTCGCCGCCGCCGCTGCCAAAGCCGAAGGAGACCTTGCTGACCGGCAGGATCACGGTGCCGTCGGGGGTGACGATCTCCCGCCCGATGACGGAATTGGAGTCAATCAAAGCCTGAAGATTTTTCATGTTGCTTTCGGTCAGCTCGCCCAGATAGTGCGCCATAGTAGTTACCTCAACTTTCTGAATGTTCTTTCTATTTTAGTGTTGTTTTGCAAATCGTCTATTTCGCAAACCGCAGGTACGCCCGTCCGCCCTGCCACAGCAGCCGGAATCCTGCGCCGAGCAGGATCATCGGACAAACCAAAAGCAGCAGATCGGCGTCGGCGGTCTCCCCATCGGGACCCGAAAGATAGTCCTGAAAGACCTCCGCCTTAAATTCCTTTACACGGATATGCCGGCTCAGAAAAGCATAAACGGTATACAGCAGCGCATTGGCTCTGCCATACCGGATCGCCGTCTGATCGGCTTCCTCGGCGGCAACAGTCATGGTGATACGGCACCGCTTCAGGGTAATGGCACCCAGCGTTTTTCGCAGGGCGGTATGCAGCGTCGGCAGCAGGTCGTTGATGAGACAAAGCCAATCCATAAAGGGGTGCGGCTCGGCGCTTTTTTCCTTGGGAGGCTTCTTTTCGCCGGCTTGCTTTTCCTGCTTTTCCGTTTTTTCGGCTTCCGCCTTCTCCGGCAGGGGGTAAAGGGTGAACCGCAAAAACAGCCATTTGCCCTCGGCGGTAAAGTCGCCGCTGTGGTAGCCAAGCGACAGCCCCGCAGGAATAAGCAGCAGCACAAGGATCAGCGCCAGCAGCCCCAGAACGATCCACAGGGCGATCACGGGGCTTCCTCCGGTAGGGTCAGGTCGTCAAAGCCCAGCTGCTCCTCTTCGGCGGTATCCTCGGTGTCGGCAGACGGCTGCAGGTCGGGCAGCTCACTTAAATCGGAAAGCCCGAAGCAGCGCAGGAACGCCGCCGTGGTGCGGAACGCCACCGGTCTGCCCGGCAGCTCCATGCGGCCGGCTTCCTCTATCAGCCCTTTTTCCTCCAGCGAAGCCACCACCGAGGAGCTGTCCACACCTCTTACCTGCTCGATGAAGCTGCGGGTCACCGGCTGGTTGTAGGCGATAACGGCAAGCACCTCCATGGCGGCGTTGGAAAGGGGCGTGTTGCTGCGCAGCTCCAGCGCCGTCCTTATCACCGTATCGTAGCCGGTAACGGTACACAGCTGCCAGCTGTTCTCCAGCCGGCGCAGCTCCAGCGGCAGCTCACTCTCTGCAAGGCGCTGCTGCAATAAAACACACTGCTCCGCTGCCTCGGCATGGCTCATCGCCAGCGCCTCCGCCAAACGGTCGGTCTCCAGCGGCTCACCCGCCGCAAACAGTATGGCAAATATCTTTTTCTGATCGTCGGTCAAATTCATCGGTCGTCCTCGTTTTCTTCGGTTTAATCAGCGTTTGTCAGCCCTGCTTTCCCGTCCGGCAAATACCAGCTCGGTGTCGTCCTCGGCAAGATGCACACGCCCCGCCTTCAGCAGCTCCAGCACCGCCATAAAGGTGGCGACCAGCTCACTGCGGTCACGGTTGTCTGCCCAGATATTCTGCAGGCTCACCTTGCCGCGGCGGTAAAAGCCGCGCAGCAGGTGCATAATGCGGCTTGCCACCGAGACAACGGGCTTGGTGACCAGCGGGGTAAAGGCGGCCTCCTGCGGGGGCAGGCGGCGCTTTCCTCTGCCGCACGCCGACCAGTAGGCGGCGGTCAGCTCGTCCACCGGGTGACGGCGGCGGTAGGTGGGGTCGATCTCCAGCGGCATGGGCGCACGGGTAAATACCGACCAACCGGTATCCCGCAGACGCAGCAGCGCCGCTGCCTGCTTGCAGCTTTGATATTCCAGCAGCTGTCCCACCAGCTCGGCGCGGGGGTCGTCCTCTTTTTCACAGCGGGGCAGCAGACTGGCGGTTTTGATATAGACCAGTCGTGAAGCCATCTCCAAAAATTCGCTGGCAACCTCCATTTGATGCTCCTGCAGGGCGCGGATATACACCATGTATTGCTCCAGCAGGCTGCTGATGTTGATATCGTAAATGTCGATCTGATGCTTGGAGAGCAGCGCTAAAATAAGATCCAGCGGCCCCTCGTATTCATTGACCTTAAAGGTGAGTTTTTCCATTTTTGTCGTTCCTTATCCCAAAAATGCGGTAATAAGATTTAAGAAGCTGTAAACAGCGTTCCGCAGGAAGGCAAGCGGGCCGTCCAGCCAGCCCAGCATAAGAATGATGAACACGCCGTAGATGATGTACCGTTCATACTGCATCACCTTGTAGTAAAGACGGGCGGGCAGTACGGCGGTCAGCACACGGCTGCCGTCCAGCGGCGGAATGGGAATGAGATTGAACACTGCCAGATTGATATTGAGCAGGCACATGATATAGAAGATCTGTGCAATGGCGGAGGCGGTGGTAAAGCTGATGGTGATGGCAGGGTAAATGATGTAACACCACAGCTTGTACAAAATCATGGAAAGCAGCGCCAGCAGAATGTTGGCGGCAGGACCCGCCAAAGCGGTCAGGATCATTCCCTTTTTGACATTTTTGTAGTAGCGGGTGGAAACCGGCACCGGCTTTGCCCAACCGAAGCCGGTAAAGAGCATCAGAACAGAGCCGATGAGGTCAAGGTGCGGCAGCGGATTCAAAGTAAGCCGCCCCATATTCTTGGCGGTAGGATCGCCCTGCTTCCAGCTTGCCCAGGCGTGGGCACATTCATGGATCGGGATAGCGGTGAGCAGCACCATAGCGCGCACCACATAGGTAAACAGTGATTGTCTGAACATAGGGTCTCCTTTGACCGGTATGGATTTTTTCAGCGTAAATTTTTTCTATTCTATTATATATCAAAAGCCACCGGAACACAAGCGAACAAAGCGTGAACTTTGGGGGAAGAAATCTATCTCCCGCACCCGCGCGCCGCGACCCGTTCTATGCCTTAGTCTCGTCTCGCCTATCGGCGTCGCAAAGACTTATAAAAGTTTTTAATTTGTACGGCTCGCCGCCGGGGCGTTTCTTTTTCTCCTGAAAAAGAAACCAAAACAGGGCAAAGGGGAACCGGGCTTTCCCCTTTGCAAACCCCTTTGACGCTTGGCTGCGCTGGATACGAATGTTGTTTTTCTGCGGCAGCAGAAAAAAACATTCGTACTGCGCACAGATGCGCTCCAAAGGTAGCTGCTGGCGCATCTGCCCCCACTCCCCTACCCCCTCCCCCGACCTCGGGGGAGGGGATTTCTGTCCCACCTACTGCTTGTTGTACTATACGCGCTTGGCAAGTGCTGAGTGCTATGGGCATTTAGGGCAGCAGTCCCGAAGGTATTTACCCACTTTCCCCGTAGTCCCCCTCCTCAGAGGAGGGGACAGGGGTGGTGGTTCGCCATTCCGCGCTCCAGCGCGGCAGGCGATAAAAATGCGTCGCAGACACCCTATAAGCACCGTTTAGCCTACGCTTCGGGACGGCGCAGCCCGTTCCGAGCGGGCGTTCCGGTGCGTGGGGTCTCGGGGTTCCCCCGAGCGTGTTTTGCTTCCTTTTGCACGAGCAAAAGGAAGTCCCCGCCGGATAGGCGTACAAACCAAGCTATCTAAAAGACTTTGCGACGCCGTTAGGCGACATGGGACTAACCCCTTATTTCCTGCCGAACGGTTCTCTTTTTATTCCAATTCCGCGAAAAAATAATGAACCCCCTGTAAAGATTTTGCTGGCGCGGTAGACAAGCGGGACAAAAACCGCTATAATAGGGAACGATATTATGCTGCCGTTTTATGGGCAGTCTGAAAATTTGGAGGAACCCAAAATGAAGAAATTTGTAAAAGTGCTGGCTGTTTTAATGGCACTCGCCCTTTGCGCAGGGCTGACCGCCTGCGGCAACAAGCAGGGCAACGGTGACGCTGCCGTGAATTACAGCCTGGGACTGACCACCGACGGACGTTTTGAAGGCATTAAAGCCAAGGACTATGTGACTCTGGGACAGTACACCGGAATCCAGTACGACGAAAGCGTTTTAACCGTCAAGGAAGAGGATATTCAGAAGAAGATCGACTCCATCATGTCCAGCCACACCTACAAAGCGTACGAGGACGAGCGTGAGATCGTAGACGGCGATACCCTGAACATCGACTATGTCGGCAAGGTGGACGGCGTGGAATTTGAGGGCGGCAGCACCGGCGGCGAGG
This sequence comes from uncultured Oscillospiraceae bacterium, assembly GCA_900552845.1. Lineage (GTDB taxonomy): Bacteria > Bacillota > Clostridia > Oscillospirales > Ruminococcaceae > Angelakisella. The sequence continues at coordinate 5,154 of USBC01000043.1, forward strand.
GCACCGAGGTGACCATCGGCGTGACCAGCTACATTGATGATTTCCTGGAGCAGCTCATCGGTCACAAGGTGGGCGAGACCTTTGATATCAATGTCACCTTCCCCGATCCCTACACGAATAACCCCGATCTTGCCGGTAAGGAAGCCACCTTTACCGTGACTATCAACCACATCATCGTCACCCGTACCTACGAGCTGACCGATGACTTTGTGGAAAAGAACCTGAAGGAATCCTATGGCTACACCAGTGTGGAGAATATGCGCGAGACCATCGCCAAGGATCTGCGCGATGAGCAGGTCTACAATGCCATGATGGAGACCATACTGAAAAACTGCCCCGTAAGCGAGGTTCCCCAGAAGCTGGTTGATAACGAGATCACCATTGTAACAAAGCAGCTGAAGTACACCGCTTTGCAATACAATATGGATGTTTCCAAGCTGCTGGCCTACTACTACGGTGTGGACAGCGAGGAAGCCTTCCGCACTAAATACGAGGAGCAGATCCGCGAGTCCATCTCTCAGTACATTGTGCTGATGGCAATTGCCGAGAATGAAAATCTGTTTGCCACCGAGGACGACCTGAAGGAATACTTCAAAAACGAGATGAACACCGAGGATTACTCCGAGTATGTAGCGCAGTACGGCTACGGCTATCTGTACCGTGTTGCAATCTTCAATAAGGTCGGCGCCTTCCTGGAGGAGCAGAACCCCGCTCCCAGCTACACCGATATCAATGAAATCATCGTGCCTGCCGCAACCGATGATGAGCCTTCTGCCGAGGAAAACACCGAAACCCCTGCGGCATAAATCTCAAGCCCGAACCCCGGCCGCCGTGCTTTGGCACGGCGGCTTTTCTGATCTCTGCGAGGCGGGACGGGAACAAGACCTGTACCTTGGAGTGATTTTGTGCAGCGGAGGGCTGGCAAGGGTCGCAGACCCGACCGCCGCAGGCGGTCGATGGGGGCGAAGCCACCATGTTTCGGCGGAGCCGAAACGGTCTGCGACCCTATCCCCCTGTCCGCAGCACTCACTCCGGCTGGCAAGGCGATTATACACCCCGTAAAAAAGGGGGCTGTCATTTTGGGTTTCCACTTTTTCCACAAAGTTTTCCACACTGCCGCAAACACTTGCAAAAAGACAGCTTTTAGGGTAAAATACAGTTAGGGAAGTGCCGCAAACCATACTTCCCGCACGATTTGATTTCATTTACCGAAAAGAGGTTTTAACAGTATGTCGATCACTTTACGGGAGCAATATCTGGAGGGCTTTGTTTCCTCCCACGAAATGGACTGCATGGCGCCGCAGGTGGCAGCCGCCGTTCACCAGCTGCGGCACCACACCGGAGCAGGCAGCGACTTTCACGGTTGGCTCAGCCTGCCCCGTGACTTTGACCGCGAGGAGTTGGCGCGAATCCACACCGCAGCGGAAAAAATCCGCAAGGACACCGATATTTTGATCGTCATCGGCATCGGCGGCAGCTACTTAGGCGCCCGCAGCGCCATCGAGCTGCTGCGCAGCCCCTATTACAATGCTTTGGGCAAGGACGGTCCCGCCATTTACTTTGCGGGCTGCAACCTTTCCGGCAGCTACCTTGATGAAATTCTGGCATTGTGCGAGGGCAAGCGGGTTTCCCTCAATGTCATTTCCAAATCCGGCACCACTACCGAGCCGGCGCTGGCGTTCCGTGTGCTGCGCGGCATGATGGAGCAGCGCTACGGTAAGGAGGCGGCAGGGCGTATCTACTGCACCACCGACCGCGCCCGCGGCACCCTCAAATCCCTTGCCGACCGAGAGGGCTGGCAGACCTTTGTGATCCCTGACGATGTGGGCGGACGGTATTCCGTTTTGACCGCAGTGGGATTGCTGCCGATGGCAGTTGCCGGAATTGATATTGATGCGGTGCTTGCCGGCGCCGAAAAGGCGATGGTCGAGCTGGATAACGATGACTTTGCCGTAAACCCCTGCTACCGCTATGCCGCATTGCGCAATATCCTGCTGCGGCGGGGGAAGGCAATTGAGGTGTATGCCAGCTATGAGCCGCGCTTTACCCAAATGGGCGAGTGGCTGAAGCAGCTGTACGGCGAAAGCGAGGGCAAGGACGGCAAGGGGCTGTTCCCTGCATCGGTCGCCTTTACCACCGACCTGCATTCGATGGGTCAGTTCATTCAGGACGGCAGCCGAAATTTGTTTGAAACCGTGGTGGATTTTGCGACTCCCGCCGCCGACCTGACGGTGGAGGAGGACCCCGAAAATCTGGACGGGCTGAACTTCCTTTCCGGCATGGCAATGCGACAGATCAACCGCCGTGCCATGCAGGGTACTATTCTGGCGCATACCCGCGGCGGCGTACCCAATCTGGTGCTGGAGGTTCCCGCCATTAATGAGGAAGAGTACGGCTATATGGTGTACTTCTTTATGCTGGCATGTGGCGTCAGCGGCTATCTGCTGGGTGTCAACCCCTTTGACCAGCCCGGCGTAGAGGCATATAAGAAAAACATGTTTGCCCTGCTGGGCAAGCCCGGCTATGAGGCGCTGCGGCAGGAATTGCTGGAGAAGCTGGGAGAATGACCCCCTAATCAACTTTGGGCGATGCCCATGGAAGAATAATTTAGCATAACGACCACCAAATTCCAAGGAGGATCACAAGTATGATTCAATTAATCGTAGGACACAAGGGCAGCGGCAAGACTAAAGCTGTTGTAGAGCTTGCCAACAATGCAGTAAAAGAAAGCAAAGGGAATGTCGTCGTAGTGGAAAAAGATGTCCGTCTGACCTATGAGATCAGCAGCGGCGCGCGTTTGGTTTACTCTGATGAATATGCCATTGCAGGCTACGATACCGTCTATGGCTTCATCACCGGTCTGCTGGCTGGCAACTACGATATTACCCACATTTATGTTGACCCTGTCTTTAAGATGTGCGGACGCGATTTTGAGGCCTTCACCCAGATGGTGAACAAGCTGGACAGCCTGCGCGCGACTCAGGACGTTGAGATCGTATTTACCCTTTCCTGCGAGCCGGAGGATCTGCCCTATCATCTGCGGGATATGATGATCGAAAACTGGTAAGCGGCATTTTTCCGATCCTATGAGATTATAAGAGGGCGGCGTCCGGGGAGCGCGAGCTTTTCCGGGCTGCTGTCCCTTGTCTTTTCAGAAAGGAGTACTCCATGAAACATCGCATCATTGCAGCGGCTATACTGGCCACCGTCCTGTGCCTTGCGCTGCTGGCCGCCTGTGGCAGCGGGGAGCCCTCCCGAAAGGATTATGAAGCCATCAAGGAGGGAACGCCCCGCAGTGAGGTGCTGGAACAATTCGGGGAGCCGGACAGCGGCCTTTCCGGATTGTTCGGGGATATTTACAACTGCGGGGATCAAGTGGTCGTCATTTACTATGAAGTCGACTACGGCAGCGACACCGCAACAGTAAGCAAGGTCACCATCACCAAGCGGCAGAGTCCAAACGGCTGATTTTTCATTCCCTGCACCAAGAAAGGATACCCATGACCTTCCAATACTTTTTCTTTGATACCGTCCCCGGATATTTTTTGCAGGCGCTGCCCATTGCACTGGCGGCAGGGGTTTGGTACGCTCTGCGGCTGCACAAAAATGCGCCGCAGCTTTCCTCCGGACGGGTGGTGCTGCGGTCGCTGTTCCCGTGCTATTTCGCGGGGCTGCTGGTCTTTACCATCTTTCTGTACCCCGTTTCCGATCTCTACTATCTGCTGTTCTACGGCAGACCCTCTCAGGGCGGGTTGCCGTGGTTTGTTCTGGACTATGATTTTTCCTTTGACTTTTTCCGCCGCTTTACCACCGAAAACCGCGATAATATCCTGCTGTTTTTGCCGTTTGGGCTGCTGTACCCGCTGTACAGACCGTCAGCAGGCTGGAGACGCACCGTTCTTGCCGGACTGTGTACCACAGTTCTCATCGAATTGATCCAGCCCGTTGTGGGACGCAGCTTTGATGTGGATGATATTTTTATGAACCTTTTGGGGACTGTTATTTCCGCCACCCTCTTTTTTCTGCTGCGGGCGGTATTCCGTCCCAAAGGAAAGCGGGCATAGTCCCCGCACCATCTCTCCCTCCGCCGCATAAGATGGCGTAGCAACGAAAGGGAGAGGGGGAGTTGGTGATGCGCCGTCGTCCCGGCCGCGGAGATTGCCCGCTGGCGCTGTGCTGTATGGCTTTCGGGTCGGGTCTGCTGCTGGCATTGTGTGGTGATGGACGCACTGCCCTGCTGCTCGCCGCTCTGGGTCTGGTGATCCTTGGCTTTCGCTGCCGCCGTTAGCTGCCGTCTACTGCTGCAAGGAGGGTGATTTGATGAAGGTCGTTGTTTACCGCAGCCCGCGCCTGCTTTCCGGTCTGCTTCGGGCACTGTTCCATATCCGCCGCGAGCCGGAGCTGTCCTGAACCCAAGCCCCCAATGGGGGCTTTTTCCTTTATAGGATCATTTCGGCTCCAGCAGTCTTCGTACCTCCTCCACACAGGCAAAGAGCTTGAAATACAGCGCCCGATAGTCCGGCGTATCACTTTGCAGACAGATCTCCTCACATTCCTGCTGTATCGCTATGATCTTATCCTGTGCCATCAAGCCGTGTCCCTGTAACAGCGCAAGGTGTGTGCTGTTATCCATAAATTTTTCCCTCTTTTCCGTTTTGCACTATATTAGTGCAATTATAACCGCTTTTTCGCCTAAAATCAAGAAAATGATTGTTCTGATTTAGTGCGGAGGAGGGGTGATGTTCATGGATCAGCAGTACAGTGAGCGCATGGGGCGTCATTTGGCCAAACTCCGCCAAGATAAAGGCCTAACGCAGGAGCAACTGGCTGCTCGATTGCAGGTGCAGGGCTGTGACTTAACCCGCAGTGCATTGGCCAAGATTGAGGTTGGCCAGCGCCATCTCTATCCCGATGAGATAAAAGCCCTGAGCGTAGTGCTCGGTATTAGTTATGAACAGATTTTTGTTTGAATTAAGTGCTTTTCACCTGTTCGGTGAAAGGTATGCCTGTAAAAGGCACAAATAAGGGGGAGCCCTCTCTTGCAGGGCTCCCCCTCTTGCGTGAACGACCACTCTGGGTCGTCCACGCAATTCATCCCCTTTCGGAGCGCCCTTCGGACAGGGAATATTTCGTCCGCTGTGGCGGACGACCAGCCTTTTGAAAAAGGCTGGAGCGAAAACTTTTACACAAAAATCTCCCCCACCGTTGCCCGGCAGGGGAGTCTTTTTATTCGGTTATTCCTCCAGGTCCTTCAGCTCGTCCGCTTCCGCCTTTTCCACCGTGATGCGGCCGTCCCGCAGTGTCTTTACCTGCGATTTGTGGAAGGAGGTCACGGCCCCCTCCTCGGCCCGGTCCAGATGCACCTTCAGCTCGCCGGTCAGCAGGTCCACCGACTGCAGCTCAATCATGGCGGCGCCACCCTTCCTGGTCACCAGATACATGGTATCCGTGGTGTCGTCAAAGGCCATGTCCACAACAGGCACACCCAGATTGGTGATAACAGTGCGGTCCCACAGACCGGGCTCCATCACCAGGAAGTTGTTGCCCGCGTCCACGGCAAAGATCTTGCCGCCGGCATATTCCGCAGCAGTCAAAGCATAGGTCTCCAGGCGGTCATTGGTCAGGGTGTGAACCCATGTGACGTTGTCCGCATCGGGCGTCTTTGCAAACTGGACCCAGCCGTACATATCGTCCTTAACAATGCCCTGGTCGTGAATGCGGTAGGCATACAGAAGATCCTGATCCAACTCGGGCATGTTGCCATCTTCCGCGGAAACGTAAGTCAGCTTATAAGCGCTCTCGTTAGCAGCAAAGTCACCCAGACTCAGCTGGAATTCCGTACCCAGGCCGGTGATATCAAAGGTGACCACCCGGTTCCCTTCCTCATTGGTCTCGAAGGAAGAAGCTTCCCGTAGAATCCGGGTGCCGGTGGTGTTCATCAGCCGCGCAACGGCCAGATCCACCTCATCGGTAACCTCCAGGGACAGGTAATACTTGCCATCCTTCTGCGTCTCCTTGGGGTTGCCCAGCAGCTCAGGGGCCTTAGTGTCCACAGTGATGGGGATTTCCAGCACATGGTCGCCGCCATTGCCATAATCCACGGCGCCCCGGATGGTCAGCAGAACCTCCGTGCCGCTGGGCAGGCCCGAGAAGTCAAACAGGTTCTTGCCATACCAGGAGTAAATCCAGGGGATCGTTTGGCCAACGGCGGAGCGGTAGGCGGTCTTGCTGGCGTTGCCGAAGGTCTCGCTCTGGACCACCTCGCCATCGATGGTATATGTAAAGGTCAGAGTCTTGGCGTTGCGCATCAGCGACAGATAGATTTCGTTGATGTCATCGAGAATGCCGTCGCCGTTGGGCGACACGGAGTTGTGGGCGGGATCGTAAATGATCTTGCCGTCCTCGCCCAGGGTGGGGTCCACGTAGGGGTTCAGGCCCAGGACCCAGTCGTTTTGACCCAGGCTGGTCCACACAACGTTGTAATACTCGTTGGCGTCGGGCAGGCCATTGGCAGACTGAAGGCCGAAGAAACCGTTATCATACCAGAAGCCGCT
>USBC01000044.1 GCA_900552845.1 uncultured Oscillospiraceae bacterium
TGCACCGGGAGGGCGCCCCGGCCGAAAGCCCCCGCACCGAGCATGAGGAGATGTTTGCCGGGCAGGGGATCCGCATCAAGTACCTGATAGCGCACCCGCCGGAAGAGAACCAATAAAAAGAACCCCTGAGAGCCGAGAATTTGGCTTCAGGGGGCTTTTTTGATGGGGGATCAGGCCGAGGGGTTCAGAGAACGCTCCAGCCAGATGGAGGCGATATTGAGCGCCTCGTACAGGCCGTTTTTTTCGGTCTTTTTGATCATTCTGTCCTTGGGGGGCAGCGTTTCGTCGGTGGAGAGGATCTGTACCAGCACACGGTCGGCGGTCTTTTCCGCATCGTCCTTGGTGGTCAGAATTTTAAGCATGGCAACGCAGCTTTCCGCAGGGTTGCCGTAGTAAAGGGTATTGCCGCTGCGTACCAGCGGTTTCCCCTTATATTCCAGCATGTTTTCCATGGGGCTGGACCTCCTTTTTGGTGGGATAGGGGAGAGGCGCTTAACGCTCCAGATAGCTGCGCAGCAGCACCTGCAGCAGCTCGTCACGGTCAATGTGACGGATCAGCCCACGGGCGTTATTGTGGGTGGTGATATAGGTGGGGTCTTCGCTGAGAATATAACCGACCAGCTGGTTAATGGGATTGTAGCCCTTTTCCAGCAGCGCCTCATATACAGTGGTCAGTGTTTTTTTCAGCTCTTTTTCCCGATCCTCCTTGATGGAAAAGGAAATGGTCGGTTCGGTATTTGCCATATGGTCACTCTCCCTTCTGTGTGGGCTTTCTGCTCCTTGCCCGGCATAAGGGGCTGCCTTTTCCGGGCAAAGGAGAAGTACCTATCTATATTTTAGCGTAAAGTACAGGGGAATACAAGGGTAAAAACCGCAAAGGAGCGTTTTTCCCCGTCAATACTCAGGCACGCAGGGTAATACCGTACTGAGAAAGGGCATTCAGCGCTCTTTCGATGGCTTTGTCACATTCCTCCACGGTCAGGGTGCGGTCGGCGGCACGCAGCACCAGCGAATAGGCAACACTCTTTTTCCCGGCGGGAATGGGGGCGCCGCGGTAGACATCAAACAGCCTGATCTGCTCCAGAATGCCGCCCACAGCGCCGGAGATGGTTTTCTCAATGACGGCAACCGGCAGGCTGTCCTCGCAGATAACAGCAAGATCACGGGTGGAGGCAGGGAAGCGGGGCAGGGGGTGATAGGTTGCCTCCGGCAGACGCACGGCAAAAAGACGGGCAATATCCAGGCGTGCGACCCATGCACGGCAGTCGATCCCGAAATTCTCCAACACCTTGGGGTGAACCTCGCCCACCGAGCCGATCTCCACATCGCCGACGGTCAGTACGGCAAAGCGGCCGGGGTGATAGCTGGGGTGGGTGGAAACGGCGGTATAATCGGCACGGGGCAGGTTCAAGCGGGAAAGCAGGCTTTCCACGGTGCCCTTCAGGGTGAAGAAATCCGCATCGCCGCCGTAGCAGCCGATCATGAGGACTGCCTTTTCCTCCGGCAGCTCCTCACCCTCACGGGGCAGGTACTCGCTGGAAATTTCGTAGAGCCATGCCTCCGGATTGCGGTTATTGTAGTTGCGCGCCAGCGTATCCAGCATACTGGGCAGACCGGTGGTGCGCATGATGGAGGTTTCCTCGCCCAAAGGATTGGTGATGACGACCGACTTGCGCATGGGGCTTTCCGCCGGCAGACAGATCTTATCGTACATCTTGGGACTCATAAAGGAGTAGGTGACGATCTCATCATAGCCCATCGCGATCATGGCGCTGTTGATGCGGCGTTCAAAATCCTGCTCCGGGGTGACGACTGCCTCTGCCGAGCCGCGCAGCGCGGTGGTAGGGATCTTATTGTAGCCGTACATACGGGCGACTTCCTCAGCAATATCCGCCTTCTGCTCCAGATCGGCGCGATAGCTGGGGACAATGCACTCATCTCCCGCCACGGCGATCTCTAAGGGGCGCAGATAGTCAGTCATTTCCTCACGGGTGATGTCGATGCCGAGGAAGCGATTGATCCAGTCGGCGTCAAAGGGAATCCGGTGCAGGGTGTGGTCGGCGTGGTCAATATCAATGACACCGGAGACGACCTCGCCCGCACCCAGCTGCTCCACCAGCTCCAAAGCACGCAGCAGAGCGCTCTCGCAGTTCATGGGGTCCAGCCCCTTTTCAAATCTGCCGGAGGACTCGGTACGCATGCCCAGCTTTTTGGCGGTCAGGCGCACGCTGCTGCCCTTAAAGCAGGCGGATTCAAAAACAATGGTATTGGTGTCCTCATGGATACCGCTGTACTCGCCGCCCATCACGCCCGCTACGGCGCTGGGCTTTTCGGCATCGGCGATGACCAGCATTTCGGGGGAAAGCTCCCGCACGGTGCCGTCCAGTGTGGTGATGGTCTCACCGGGGGCGGCATTGCGGACAACGATCTGACCGTCCTTGACATACTTGAGGTCAAAGGCGTGCATGGGCTGACCGTATTCCAGCATGACGTAGTTGGTGATATCCACGATATTATTGATGGGGCGGACGCCGCAGGCACGCAGGCGTTCCCGCAGCCAGCGGGGAGACGGCTCCACCTTAATATTGCGGACGACTGCCGCCATATAGCGCCGGCACAGCTCGGTATTTTCCACACGCACCTTCAAAAGCTCGTTGACATCGCCGCCGCAGCCCTGTACCACGGGGGTGTGCAGATGCAGCGGCAGACGGTAGGTGGCAGCGGTCTCCCGCGCCAGACCGATGATGGAAAGGCAATCGGGGCGGTTGGAGGTGATCTCAAACTCCACAACGGTGTCATTCAGACCGATGACCGAACAGATGTCCTCACCGACGGCGCAGGGCTCCTGCAGAACGAAAATGCCGTCCTCGATGGCATAGGGAAAATCATGGACGGTCAGCCCCAGTTCCTTCAGGGAACAGAGCATACCATCGGATTCCACACCGCGCAGCTTGCCCTTGGTGATGGTCACACCGCCGGGCAGATGGGATTTATGCAGGGCGGCGGGCACCAGATCACCCACCCGAACGTTCTGCGCACCGGTCACGATCTGCACAGGCGTCATCTTGCCCACATCGACCTGACAGATCCACATGTGGTCGCTGTCGGGGTGGCGCTCCATCGCCAGTACCTTGCCAACAACAACATTTTCAATATCGGCGCCCTCGGTCTCATAGCCCTCCACCTTGGAGCCGGACATGGTAAGCGCTTCGCAAAAATCGTGGATAGGCTCCTCCACATGGACGAATTCGTCCAGCCATCTCATCGAAAGATTCATAATTCCTTGCCCTCCTTTCCCTTAAAACTGCTCCAGAAAACGGGTATCGTTTTCATAGAACAGACGCATATCATCTACGGCAAAGCGGCGCATAACAATGCGCTCCAGCCCAATGCCGAAGGCAAAGCCGCTGTACTTTTCGGGGTCCAGCCCACAGCCGGCAAGCACCTTGGGGTGCACCATACCGCAGCCCAGAATTTCAATCCAGCCCTCGCCCTTGCAGATGCGGCAGCCCTTGCCATGGCAGGCAAAGCACTGCACGTCCACCTCGGCGGAGGGCTCGGTGAAGGGGAAGTGGTGCGGACGGAAGCGCACGACGGAATCCTCGCCGTACAGGCGCTTGATGACCGTTTCCAGACAGCCTTTGAGGTCGCTCATGGTGATGCCCTCATCGACCACCAGACCCTCGATCTGATGGAAGATGGGGGAATGGGTGGCGTCTACGGCGTCGCTGCGGTACACGCGTCCCGGCGCAATGATACGAATGGGGGGCTTGCGCTGCTCCATGGTGCGGATCTGCACCGGAGAGGTCTGGGTGCGCAGCAGCACCTTATCAGAGATGTAAAAGGTATCCTGCGTGTCGCGGGCGGGGTGGTCGGGCGGCAGGTTAAGCGCCTCAAAGTTGTAATAATCCAGCTCCACCTCGGGACCGGAAACCACATCAAAGCCCATGCCGAGGAAGATCTCCTTGATTTCGTCCAGCACAAGGTTTAAGGGGTGACGGTGTCCCTCCCGCACGGGCTTGCCGGGCAGGGTCACATCAATGGTCTCCATCTTGAGCTTCTGCTCCGCCAGTGCGGTTTTCAGTGCGGCGCCGCGGTCAGCCAGCTTTTCTTCAATGGCGGCACGGACTTCGTTTGCCATCTGACCCATCACGGGGCGTTCCTCCGGCGAAAGCTGTCCCATCGTTTTCAGAATGGCGGTCAGCTCGCCCTTTTTGCCGAGAAGCTGTACCCGCGCCTCCTCCAGCGCGGCAAGGTCTTCGGCATTTTGCAGGCGTTCCAGCGCACGTGCGCGGATCGCTTCCAGTGCGGATTTCATAGTGATCCCTCCGTTTAGAAATGAAATAGTTTGGCGGGCGGGCAGAAAAAAAGACCCCGTCCCGCAACAGGGACGAAGCCGCATATGCTCCGTGGTACCACCCAGCTTTACGTCCCGCAGGGGACGCACACTTTACTGCCCGCTAACGAGGGCAAACCCGTCGCCGCCTACTTTTTGGTTCAGCGGCGCTGCTCCCCGGGGAACTTCCCGCATCTTTCCCTGTGCGCCCTCGCAGCCATGGGACGCTTCTCTGTACCGGAGAAAAGACGGGTACTTTACCGGATCACGGCATTTTAATGCATTTATTCTACCACGGCAGGGGGGCTTTTGCAAGGGGAAGTTTTGTGCTATCATATAGAAAAAGAGAAAAAGAGAAAAAGGAGGGCGCTGCCATGGAGCTGCGAAACGGTATAGACCTTGCAGCGGTGAGCCGTATGGAAAAAAGCCTGCAAAGAGAGGGCTTTTGGGGAAAATGCTTTGCCCCTGCAGAGCAGGAATATATCCGCCGTCAGGCACAGCCTGCCCAAACGGCGGCGGCGCTTTGGGCGGCAAAGGAGGCATTTGGCAAGGCGATGGGGACAGGACTTTCCGGTTGGTCGCTGCCGGAGGCTGCGGTTGCCCACACGGCGGATGGCGCTCCGTATTTTGACCTGAGCGGTGCGGCAGCGGCACTGGCGGCGGGCTGGCAGCTTTCGCTTTCCCTTTCGCACGAGGGCGGCTTTGCCATTGCCATGGTAACGGCGCTGCGGGGATAAAATCTACCCGCGCAGAGTGCGCAGTAGCCACAGCCCTGCAAACCACACCGGCTGATGAAACAGATACAGCGCCAGCGTGTGTCGTCCCAGCAGAGCCATGCCGGTGGAACGGCTCTGCCGCAGGCGGTCAAGACAGGGCGGGGAAAACAGATATCGTGCCAGAGCGCACCCTGCCCAGAACAGCCCGCCCCATGGCAGCAGCGGAAAATAATCCGCCGAAAGAACGCGGCGGCAGGGCAGCCCCAGCCACAAAAGCCACGGGTGATCCCACCACGCTGCCGGCAGGGGAATGCCGGCAAAAGTGCCCTGCTCCAGTCGAAAGGCGAGCCAAAACACCACCGCCCCGCACAGGATCCCCACCCACGGCGGCAGCCTGCCCAAAAGCGGGTGCAGCGGCACCCACAGCAGCAGGCACAGCGCCAGCAGGTGCAGGATCCCGAAGCGAATGGGGCACGCCGGACTGACCCAGCCGCTGATCAGCCGGATCACCAATGCCAGCGCAGCGCAGTACAGCCCCCGCCGCAGGTTACTGCGGCTGAGGCGGGTACATACTCCGCACAGCAGGATAAAAAAAGCCGGCACCACCGCCCGCAGCAGCCGGAAGCGATCGGTCAGAAGCCACAGGTGTGGCAGCGCCGCCGGGAAGAACAGCCCGATATCGTAAATGAGATGATAAAAAAGCACCAGCAGGATAAGTATGCCCCGCACTTCATCAATGCGGGCGATGCGGCTGCTGCAAGGGGCAGGGGAGGACATCATAACACCTCACTGCAAAGCAAGATCATTCTAAAGGAATATCTGATAGTATGGGCAGAAATTTGCAAAAAGTTCATGCCCTGCGGGTTGCGATTTCCCGCCGGAGGGACTATACTATATCCATTATCCCATGATTCCATGACCCGCCTCAAATTCATTCACCCGTAAAGGGAGGTTCCGATATGGACTATAAGCGCTGCTGGGCGGCAGTCGATCTTTCCGCCCTTTCACACAATTATCACAGCATTCGCCGCTTTTTGTCGGAGGGCTGCCGTTACCTTGCCATTGTTAAGGCGGACGGCTACGGACACGGGGCGAGTACCGTTGCCGCACGGCTGCAAAAAGAGGGTGCCGACTGGTTCGGCGTCGCCACCATGGAGGAGGCGCTGAAGCTGCGCCGACAGGGGATCTACCGCCCTATTCTTGTGCTGGGCTATACCGACCCTGCCGCAGCCCCCATTCTGGCGAGCAATACCATTACGCAGACGCTGTTCAGCGAGGAATACGCCCTGCAATTGGCTGCCGAAGCCGCCCGCGCAGGCTGTACGGTGGATTGCCATGTTAAGATCGACACCGGCATGAGCCGTCTGGGGTTTGATGCCGAGAATGAGAATACCGTCCCCTTAGTGGAGCGGTTGGCGCAAAGCGGCAGCCTGCACCTCACCGGCATCTTTACCCACTTTGCCGTCGCCGATGAGGATACCGAGGTAAGCCGTGACTTTACCGAGCGGCAGTTCACGCTGTTTATGCAGGTGTGCAACCGTCTGCAGGCGGCAGGCGTCAATGTGGGGCTGCGCCACTGCTGCAATTCCGCCGGTACGCTGCTGCACCCCGCCTACCATCTGGATATGTGCCGGCTGGGGCTTTCGCAATACGGCTTGGATCCGGACCCCTGCATGAAGGATCTTTTGGATATCCGCCCTGCCATGTCGCTTTATACCGTCGTTTCCATGGTCAAGGAGATCCCCGCCGGCGCCACGGTAAGCTACGGACGGGTGTACACCGCCCCGACCCCCCGCCGCATCGCCACCGTAGCCATCGGCTATGCCGACGGCTATCCACGATCCCTCAGCAACCGCGCCGAGATGCTGCTGCATGGCAGGCGGGCGCCGGTTATCGGGCGGGTGTGCATGGATCAGCTGATGCTGGACGTGACCGATATCCCGGAGGCGCGCATGGGGGATATCGCGGTCGTCGCAGGCAGCGAAAACGGCGAAAGCGTTACCTTTGTTGATCTGGCGCACTGGGCAGGCACCGTCAATTACGAGATCATCTGCGGCATCTCCAAGCGTGTGCCGCGTGTAATTGCCGAAGGCGGAAATTGACCGGATATATAGCAAGGCTCCCCGATCGTGAATGGTCGGGGAGTCGTTTTATGCCAAACACCGGCTTTACTTATTGACTGCACTGGTCTCCTTTTCCCGCAGGTAGGTTGCCTCCAGATCGGCAAGATGCAGCTTGACGGCAATGGGGTATTTATCATATGCCACGCTGATGGAAAAATTCCCGCCTCTTGCCGCATCGTCAAAGCCGCCCATATGCCAGCGGATCGCCGTTGCCTCGGCGGGCTTCAGCCGCACAAAACGCTCGATGAGGAACACGCTCTTTTCGCCGTGTCCGTAGGGAAAGGCGTCCTCAATGGTGTAATAGGGAACCTTTTCCCATTGTCCGGTCTGCTCGTTTTTCACATTGCGGGTACTTACCTTATAGAATTGCGCCTTGCAGACATCGTGCAGCAGGGCGCACAGCGCAAAGCTCTCCGCATTGTCACAGGCGGGGTCAAAGTGCTTTTCCATCATCACCTCATAGACGTTCACACTGTGCTGTACCAGACCGCCGGCACAGGCGCAGTGGTAGCGGGTGCTGGCGGGTGCAGTGAAAAAGTCAGTAGTCTGCAGCCATTCCAGCAGACGGTCGGCGCCCTCGCGGCGGATATTACTCTGATAATATTCAATGAATTTCTGCTTATAGTCCATGCGGCAGCTCCTTTTCATGTTTCTTTTTCCCGCTTCTATCATAGCATAAGGCGGCACGGCTGTGCAATCAGTTTTCCCGTCTCTTTTTCCGGCAGCCGCTCCGTTTCGGGTATCTTTTTCCGCCGTGCGGCATAGAATAAGAAAGTTGACCGGAGAAAGGAAGTGAAGCAATGGAAGATGAGACTGTAACCCCCGTCGAGCAGGAAGGGCGCTGGTTCGCCGTTGCGGGCGATGTAGATGACTTTATTTTTTATGAGACGCCGGCAAAAAGCTCCTCCGAGCGCTGAACCATCGGAGGAGTCTTTCTCATATTACGGCTTACGGCAGCTCCTCCGGCGGCAGCAGGTCGCCCAGCCGCAGCCGGTGCGGTTCCATCATCAGGCTGCCGATGCGGTACTGTTCCCAGCCGCCGGTGTGGGCAAACAGCCCGTGGTCATCGCTGCCGCTGGTGATCAGCAGCCCTTTTTTCTCACAGAACAGCGCCGTCTGCGCCGCGAAGGTCTTGCTGTGGGTGGGGTAGTAGGTTTCTATTCCACCCAGTCCTGCGCTGCACAGCTCATTGTAAACGGCATAAAGCGCCGCCAGTTCCAGTCCGCCGAAGGACTGGAAGGGGTGCGCCAGCACTGCTGTGCCTCCCGCCCGCCGAATCGCAGCGATGATCTCCTCCGCCGGAGGAAACGGATAGGTGCTGTAATCCAGTCCGCAGCGGGCATACAGCGGCATTCCGTCGCTTAAGGATTGGGTCACACCCTTTTCCCGCAGATAGTGCAGCCCCGCCCAGCCACCCTGCAGAGCGTCGTAGCAGTAGCTTCGGTACTCGTCCGGCGCCAGCTGCGGATATTCCGGCGCCAGCCGTTCTATCAGGTCAACGCTCATCTGCAGCAGCAGCTCGCGGCTGCGGTGGGCAAGCGCCGCCAGCTCCGGCGTGGGGGTAAAGCCATACCCTAAAATATGCAGGTGGTATCCCTGCCATCGGCAGTCAAACTCTGCCCCTCTTATCGTCCGGACGCCCAGCTCGCGGCAGGCGTCGGCAAAGCGCTCGCAGCCCAACCAGCTATTGTGGTCGCACAGCGCCGCCAGCCCCACGGCATTGTCCCGGCAGGTCAGCGCCGCCTGCTCCGGTGTCTGTGCGCCATCGGAAAAGTAGCTGTGAATATGCAGATCGACAAACATAGCCGTTTTATCTCCTTTGCTTCAGTGGTACTGATATAGTACCATTCAATCGGAAAAATGGCAAGATGCGCACCGCTGCTCCAAAGCAGCCGGCAGGGTTCATCAAATTGTACCAAAACGCCGACAAAAAGTATGACATCTGTAAAATTGACCAAAGAATGCCGTAAATACCTTGCCCACTTTTTACAGGAATGTTATAATATCATACGGAGGAAAAGGTTTTCTTTTCGTCCGCAGGCAGTTATCCCTTTTGTCAAAGGAGACGATGCAGGTATCATGAACAGGATCACCAAATCAAAGGAAATGCCGGTCTACCTCTTCCATCAGGGCACCAATGCCCATGCTTGGGAGCTTTTGGGCGCGCACCGGCAGCAAAACGGAAAAACCTCATTCTGCACTTGGGCGCCGCATGCGGCGGCGGTCAGCGCTGCCATGGGCGCGATGGCAGACCACTTCGGCGCCGACAAGGAGCACTGGGAGGCCGTCGGTTATCTCCACGATGTCGACTACGAGAAGTACCCGGATGAGCACTGCCTGCACGTCCGCGAGCTCTTGGAGCCGGAGGGCGTGCCCGAAGAAGACATCCGCGCCATCATCTCGCATGGCTACGGCACCACGACGCAGGAAGTGAAGCCGGAGACGGACATGGAGAAGAGCCTCTTTGCGGTCGATGAGCTCACGGGCATCGTGCAGGCCTACGCGCTCATGCGCCCCGAAGGCCTCGATGGCATGGCGGTCAAGAGCCTCAAGAAGAAATTCAAGGACAAGCGCTTCGCCGCGAAGTGTAGCCGTGACATCATCAAGCAGGGCTTCGAGATGCTCGGCATGGAGGCAGGCGAGGTCATGCAGTGCTGCATCGACGGCATGCAGGCACATAAAGAAGAGCTGGGCTTCTGAACATACTGGAGCTAGTATGAAGAAGAGCTATGGCGGTGCGGATGCAACTTGCCATAGCTCTTCTTGTATTGTGGTGGCAGCGCCTTAGTGGTGCTGGCGCTTGGCGCCGGGGCCGTCGCTTGCCGTCGAGACATTGGTTTCGTCGAAGGTCTTCATCTCGTTGAGCATGAAGAGTGAGGCCCTGACAATCTGGAGGCCGCAGGCGGCTGTCAGGCCCGGCAGCTGCGCGCCGATGCCGGTGAGTGGGGGCTCGACGGGCAGCAGGAAACTGCGCAGCTCGGGCGCAATCTTCGCGGCGTAGCGCGCGACAATCTGCACGGCCTCGCTGTCGAGCACGATCATGGCGCCGTTGTGGGCGGCAGCGATCATCGCGCCGAGCAGCGAAGAGACGATGCCCTGATAGCGCGGGGAAACATGGTCGAGGAAGTCGTCGCCTCTGAAGCGCAGCGCGCCGCTCTCAGTCAGCAGCGCTTGGCGCAGGGCGCTGCTCATCGCGCCGCAAGGCTCGCCCTCGCCGTCGGTGGCCGAGAGGGCGATGACCTCGTTCATGACGGCATAGCGCTCGCCCTCCTCGCGTCCGAAGTCAAAGGCGGCCGCTGCGCGCTTGCCCGGGGACAGCTTGGCGATGGCGAGACGTGCGCCGATCAGGTCTGCCTGCGCGGCCATCGTCTCTTCCATAGCGGGCGGCACAGAGTCCTGCGCTGTGAAGCAGATCATGGCCATGCGGCTCGTCTCGATATCGGGGCGCTCATTGCCCGAGCAGCCGGCCAGCTCTGCGGCGATCTGCTCGAGGCAGCCGAGACTGTCAACTGGCTTCGTCAGGTTGTCGATGCGCAGCTTGCAGGCCTCCATGGCCTCCCTGTCGGGCGTGGGCATCGTATTTAGGTAGAAGTCAAAGGTCTTGTCGGTCAGCTTCACTTCTTCCTCGCGCATCTCGCAGTGGTCGCTGGCAAGGCTGTCAGTGCCTGACTCCTCTCGGCGAAGCGCCTGCCAGCTGGCGATCATGCCCTCGAGGATGTTGCTCGCGATGGAGGAGCCGATGGCCTCGCCGAGGCGCAGGTCGAGGTGAAGGATGGGCTGGAGCCCGAGCGATTCGAGCATGAAGTGGTGGGATTTCTCAGAGCCAAAGTGCGAGGCCATCGTGCAGGCGATGGAGGCCGGAGCGAGCTTCTGGGCGAGCAGGGCGGCCGCGCCGCAGTTGGCGCCGTCTAATATGACGAGCTTTCGGTGGAGTGCTGCGCCGAGGATGAGGCCGGCCATGCAGCCGAACTCGAAACCGCCGACCTTGGCGAGGATGTCGATGGCGTCGTCTGGGTCGGGCCGATTGACCTGCAGGGCGCGGCGCACGACCTCGACTTTCTTCTGGAGGCGCGCGTCGGAGATATTCGTACCGCGGCCTGTG
>USBC01000045.1 GCA_900552845.1 uncultured Oscillospiraceae bacterium
TGTAGTAGGTTTCCACTCCCAAGTAAGGCAGGATCTCCGAAAGGATCGCACCGACAACGGGAGCCGCCACGGTGGAGCCGTACAGATCGGTCTCGTACGGCTCATCAAGAATCAAAAGCACCGCCACCTTGGGATCGTCCATCGGGGCAACGCCCACAAAGGAATAGGTGTAGTACCCGCGGTCGGAATCCAGCTTTTCACTGGTACCGGTCTTGCCGCCGATGCTGTACCCCGGTACGGCGGCATTTTTGCCGCTGCCTGCGGTCACAACGCCCTCCATCAGCTTGCACACCTGCCGGCTGGTCTCCTCGCTGACGACCTGCCGACGCACCGTCGGCTCGGTGACCGAAACCACATTGCCGTCGCTGTCCAGCACCTTATCCACCACATACGGCTCATACAGATAGCCGCCGTTCACCGCTGCCGAAATGGCAGTGATCAACTGAATGGGCGTCACCTTGAAGCTCTGCCCGAAGGCGGCGGTCTCCAGATTGCCTTGCGTGGAATTGAGCTGTGCCTCGCTGTAAAAATATCCGCTTTCCTCGCCCGGCAGGTCTATGCCCGTCGGCTCGGTCAGCCCAAAAGATCGGAAGAAATTGTAAAAGTTGGTGCCGCCGATCTTTTCACCGATCTGCATATAGGCGGGATTGCAGCTGTTCTGCATTGCCTGTGCCAGCGTTTGCAAGCCGTGTCCGGCGTGCTTCCAGCAGTGCTTGGTAATGCCGCCCACCACATAGCTGCCGGTACAGTTAAAGCTGCTGTTCATCGTCACGGCGCCGGTCTCCAGTGCAGTGGCGGTGGTAATGACCTTAAAGACCGAGCCCGGCTCGTAGGCCTCGTTCACTGCCTTGTTGCTCCACTGGATCTGCTGCTCGTAGGCAAAGGCCTCCTTGTATTCGTCGCTGTTTTTCTCGTACTGTGCCAGCTTTTGCAGCGAAATCTCCGAAACGATTGCCTGCGGATTATTGGGGTCATAGTCCGGCATGGTGGTCATTCCCAGTATTGCGCCGGTATTCACGTCCTGCACGATGACCGTCGCGCGGTTCTGTACGGCATGCTCGGTCAGTGCGGTGGCAAGGTGTTTTTCTATCACCGATTGGATATTGGTATCCAGCGTCAGTACCAAGCTGTTGCCGTCCTTGGCGCCGGTGATATCCTGATAGGTGTAGGGCATATCGGTGCCCCATGCGTTTTTGGCGGTCACCACCTTGCCGGGAGTGCCGCTCAGGGTATTATTGTAATATGCCTCCAGCCCGTAGGCGCCGTCGTTATCGGCATTTACAAAGCCCAGCACCGTGGAAGCCATCGTCCCGTAGGGATAATGCCGGGTGGTATCGGGCAGCAGCGTCACGCCATCTATCTTGTTATCCAGCGCAAACTGGTAGGCGGCGTCGGCGGTTTCCTTATCCACACGGCTTTTTATCACCTGATAATAGCTCTGCTTATTGGTGGCGCGCTCCAGTACAAATTCCCGATCCACGCCCAGAAGCTCGCTCATACCGTCGGCAAGCAGTGCCGCCTGCTCATCGGTAATATCCGCCGGTGAAAAAACGATCCGCCATGAGGTAGCGGAGGCAGCCAGAATCTGCCCGTCGGAGGAATAGATCGTCCCCCTGTTTGCCTTGATGGTCGTTGCGCGAAGCTGGTTGCTCATCGCGGTCTGCTTGTAGGAATCTCCCTTGACGATCTGCACAATATAAAGCTGCCGGATCACCAGTCCGAAGCCTAAAAGAATCAGCAGCGCCGCCACAAATATGGCGCGTCCGCGCATTTTTTTATTAGGGACAGATGCCATTCTAAGGCTCCTTTCCGGTAAAATGAGGAAAATGCGGGAAAATGTCGTTTTCCCATAAAATGAGGCGAAAGAGGTAAGACATCATCTTACCTCTTAATCTCTGCCGGCGATATACAGTCTATTTTATTTGATCCGCAGGTATTCCAGCGCAGTATCCATGCTGTTCATCAGGCTCTCCAGCGCCGAGCCGGAGGGCGCCGCTTCGGTACGCACCGCTATGTCGGCGTCGCTCAGCCGGATATAACTGATCTGGTAGCTTTGCACCTTGCAAAGTCCCTGCGCGGCAGCGTAGCTGTCCACCTCCTGCACGGTCTTGGCGGTCAGCTTGCCGTTCAAATAGCTGTTTTCATTCTGCAGCGCAGCATAAAAATCGTTCTGGGTCTGGATTTCATTGCCCAGCTCGATGATGGAAACATTCTGATAAAGTATGATTGCCAGCAGGGCAACCACCAGCACCGCAACGGCAAATATCCTGCGGTGGTACCCGATCTGCAATGCTCTTTCGCTCTTTTTCTGCTTTTGGGCGGCAGGGGCGGGCTGCACGCGCTTTACAGGCTGTACAGGTACTTCATACAGCGAAAGATCATAGGCTTCTGTGCTGTTCCAACGGGAATTCATCTGTCGCCCCTCCTTTCCTTTCTCCTCCGGCGCGGGTCGGCAGCGCCGTGGTTACAGTTTTTCCAATATTCTCAGCTTGGCGGATTTGCTGCGGCTGTTCTGTGCCAGTTCCTCAGCGTCCGCCTCGATCGGTTTTCGGTTCACAAGCTTCGCTCTCGGCTTTTTGCCGCATACGCATATGGGGAATTCCGGCGGGCAGGTGCAGCCCTGACAGTAGGCGGCAAACTTCTGCTTCACCATGCGATCCTCCAATGAGTGAAAGGTCAGGATCACAAAGCGTCCGCCGGTGTTCAAGCAGTCAAAGGCGGTATCCAAACACTGTGAAAGCTGATCCAGCTCACTGTTTACCGCAATGCGCAGCGCCTGAAATACCCGCTTGGCAGGGTGTCCGCCCTCCCTTCGGGCGGCAGCCGGTATCGTCGCATAGATAAGCTCGACCAGTTGACCGGTGCGGGTAAAGGGTTCCTTTTCCCTTTGCGCGGCAATGCGTTTTGCAATGGGATAAGCAAAGCGCTCTTCACCGAATTCACGGAAGATGCGCGCCATAGAATCAATATCGCAGGTGTTCAATAGGTCGGCGGCGGTCGCTCCCTCACGGCTCATGCGCATATCCAGCGGTGCGTCCACACTGTATGCAAAGCCCCTTTCGGGGTTGTCCAGTTGGTAGGAGGAAACGCCCAGATCCAGCAAGATACCGTCCACCCCCGCAATGCCCTTTTCGGCAAGCACCTCCGGGATTCGGGCAAATTCGCTGTGAACGACCTCTGCGGCAGGATAGGGTGCCAAACGGCGGGTCGCCTCGGCTACAGCGTCCGGATCGCGGTCAAAGCTTAAAAGCCTGCCGGTGGTCAGCCGCTCGGCAATGGCGCGGGAATGTCCCGCTCCGCCGGCAGTACCGTCAATATAAATCCCGTCCGGTCGGATATTCAGCCCCTCGATACACTGGTTCAGCATTACGGAATAATGTGAAAATTCCATTCTGTCCTCCTCAGAGCTCCAAAGAGTCCAGCTCCTGTGCAACACTCTCGCTGGTCAGGTGGCCGATGTAGCTCTGCCAGCGGATCGTATCCCAGATCTCGGCATGGTCGGAGGCTCCGGTAACAATCACGTCCTTTTCCAAATGCGCATACTCACGCAGGTGGGGCGGCAGCAGGATTCTTCCCTGCTTGTCCGGCTCGACGGTTACGGCATTGCTGAAGAAGTAGCGCTTTACGCTGCGTCCGCGGCTCATGGGAAGCTGGTTGATCTTCTGCTCCAGCTTGTCCCATTCCTCGGCGGAGTACACCGCCACACACTCGTCCAGCCCAACCGTCAGAATGAAGCTTTCGCCCAGCTGCTCCCGAAATCTGGCGGGGAAATTGATTCGATTTTTCGGGTCAATGCTGTGCTCGTACTGCCCCATCAGCATATCGGATCGTTTCCCCCTTTCCGGTGTGTTTTTGCGGTTGTGATGGGATTTTGCTCCACTGCTCCCCACTTTTCACCACTTACAAGCTGATTATATAATCTTTACATTCGCTTTGCAAGAGCAAACTGTTGTTCGCCATTGGCGGACAGTGGTGCTTTTCGCGTCTTTTCCGACATTCTGTGTGCATTCCCCTCATTGGTGCCGCTTTCTTGGTGAAAAATGCTATAAAACAGCACGAAATTTGATGAAATTTGCTATTCTCTTTTTTGCTCTTTCCGCACCGCTTTGGGCTGTTTTTCCGCAAAAAAGCACCGCCCGATGGTCTCTCGGACGGTGCAGTATATTCGGCTGCTCGGCAGGTCATTTTTCCAGCGGTTCCTCCCGCAGCCCCGCCTTGCTTGCCGCCTGAGCCAGCGACTGACGGGTGGTGGTGATATTCCCCAAGCTTTTCGCCACAACCTCCTGACTGGTGCGCAGGATATCCTCGGCGAATTCATAGCTTGCCTGCTTCATTTCGCGGCTGCGGGTGCTTGCCTCAGTCAGCGTCTCCAGCGCCTTGGTCTGTGCCTCGGTCACCGTCTCCTCCGCCTGCTTGCGGGCGTCCTCCACCAGCTGTTGCGCACGGCTGCTGGCGTCGTTCAGCAGCGCCATCGCCTTGGCATTTGCCTGCCGCACGATACTCTCCTGCTCCAACAGCTGCTTAGCACGCTCCTCCGCCTTGCGAATCAGCCCCTCCGCTTCATTCTTCGCCAGCGAAAGGATCTGGTTCCGGTCGGCAACCACGGCGCGCGCCTGCTTTATCTCCGACGGCATATTCATGCGAATGGAGTCAATCAGTTCGCGCACCTTTTCGGCGTCCACCACACAGCGTCCGCCGGAAAGCGGCAGGCTCCAGGAATCCTCCAACAGCTCGTCGATATCGTTCAGGATGCTTTCAATGTTGTTCATGGATTGCCCTCCCCGTTTATTCTGTCTCCGCCTGCGGAATCCGATAAGCTGTCAGCTTGATCCTTCCGTAGCGGTATTCTTTTTTGACGCAAAAGTCTCCGACCTTGGGCGGCAGCGTCTCCTCCGGCGCCGATTCGCACAGAATAATGCCGCCGGCGGACATCTTGGGAGCCAAAAGCGGCAGCGCCTTTTCCAGCAATCCGCTGTTGTAGGGCGGGTCCAGCAGCGCGATATCGAAGGTATCGCGGCACCCCTGCAAAAAGGCAATGGCGTCCATCGCCGTCACACGGCTGTGCTCCGCCAGTTTGGTGGAAAGCAGGTTCTGCCGCACCATCTCCTGCGCCTTGCGGTTCTGCTCCACAAAAACGGCAAGCCGTGCGCCGCGGCTCAGCGCCTCAATCCCCAGTTGTCCGCTGCCCGCAAACAAATCCAGCACAGCGGCGCCCTCCACCTCAAACTGGATAATGCTGAACATCGCTTCCTTTACCTGATCGGTGGTCGGGCGCTCCTCGCGCCCCTCCAGTGTATTCAGTTTGCGCCCGCGGGCGATGCCGGTTATTACTCGCACGGTTTCTTCTCCTTATGGGCAGTTGCCCTTTCTACTAATGGTATAATGTTTCCCGCCTGCTGTCAATCCCATCTGTCGCAAAAAGTCAGTTTTCGGTCGTTTCCTCCCCATGGAGATAGCGGTACAGTGCCTCGGCGGCAGGTCGGCTCATGCCGGGGGCGGCGCACAGCGTCTCCACGTCGGCGGCTTTTATCGCCGCCATGCTCTTAAAGTGCTGCAGCAGCTTTGCCGCCCGCTGCTCTCCGATGCCCGGCACCGCCGTCAGTGCGGAGGTCACGCTGCTCCTTTGGTGCTTTTTGCGGGAAAAGCTGATGGCATAACGGTGGGTTTCATCTTGAATCGCGGTAATAAGTCGGAACACCGACTGGCTGGAGCGGATCGCGATTTCCTCATTTTCCGCGCGAATGGCACGGGTGCGATGACGGTCGTCCTTCACCATGCCAAAGACGGGGATCTCCACCCCGAATTGCTCCGTTACCTTTTTCGCCGCCGCCACCTGTCCCGCACCGCCGTCAATCAGCCACAGGTCGGGCAGCGTTTCAAAGCCGTCTTTTTTGCCGTTCCCGGCAGCTTCACAGTAATGGGTCAGCCGGCGGGAAAGCATCTGCTCCATCGCAGCGCAATCGTCCGGCACCGTCTGCTCCCGTATCGTAAATTTTTTGTACAGCCGTTTTTCGGGGCGTCCGCGGCGGAATACCGTCATGCCGCCCACAATGGTCGCACCGCCGATGTTAGAAATGTCAAATGCCTCGATATAATCTGGCGGGCTGGCAAGCCCCAGCAGCCGTCCCAGCTCGGTCAATGCCGCTATCTCCTTGCCGGTGCGGTTGGTATCGCGCGCCAGCTCCTGTGCGGCGTTGTTCTGCGCCATTTGGCACAGCTTACGGCTTTCGCCCCGCTGCGGCACCGTAAACCGGATCTTTTTCCCTCTGTGCTCCCGCAGCAGCTGCTCCAGCAGCAGGCGATCGGGCAGTTCCCTGTCAAGGAACACCTCGGCGGGCGCCGCCTCTGCCTGCATATAGTAGCTCAGCAGGAATTCCGTCACCACTTCCTCCGGCTCGCCCATGCAGTCAAAGGAAAAGTCCTTTTTATCCCGCAGGCGTCCATCCCGCAGCACCAGCAGCGAACAGTAGATCTTGTCCTCGCCCTGCACCCAGCCCAACACGTCTAAGCTCTCATGCGGGAATGCAATGACCTTCTGCTGCTCGGTAATGCGCCGAATAGCGGAAATACGGTCGCGGTACCGCGCCGCCCGTTCAAAGTCCAGTGCATCGGCTGCCTCCTGCATTCGTTGGGTCAGCAGCTCCACCGACTGCATTCCGCCGGTGCGGATAAACTGCAGCGCCTCGTCCAGTGCTTCACGGTACGCCTCGCGGCTGATTTTGCCGCTGCACACCCCCATGCACTGATGAATATGAAAATTAAGGCACGGGCGCTCCCTACCGAAATCCTCCGGAAACCTTCGCCGGCAGGTCGGCAGCAGAAAGACGCGGTTCGCCTCCTCTACCGTCTCCTTTACCACCATCGAGGAAATGAATGGCCCGATGTATTCGTTGTCATCGTTTCCCTTTTGCAGTGCCAGCCGGATCCGGGGGTACTCCTCTTTGGTTACGCAGACATAGTGATAGCCCTTGTCGTCCTTCAGCAGGATATTATATTTAGGGCTGTGCAGCTTGATGAGACTGCATTCCAGCACCAGCGCCTCAAACTCGCTGTCGGTCACGATGTAATCGAAGTCCTGAACCTGCTCCACCATGCGGTAGACCTTGGGCAGATGCCGCTCTACCCCGCGAAAATAGGAGGTCACGCGGTTTTTCAGCTTTTTCGCCTTTCCCACATAAATAATTTCTCCGCGCCGGTCGCGCATCAGATAAACCCCCGGCTCCAGCGGCAGCGTGTTGGCTTTTTTGCGCAGCTCGGCTACCTTCTGCATATCCATCGGGCAGCACCTCCCTTCCGTCCTTTATTATACCATAAAACGCAGCAAAGTAAAAAGTTTCTGCTTCGGCACTGGGCGCAGCCCAAGCCGTCCTTGCGGACGGCTTATGCGGACTTCGTCCGCATCGGCGGCTCCGCCGCCGGGGCTGCGCCCCGCTCTCCGCCAACCCTCTCTCTGTCCAAAGTCCCGTCCGTCCCCCCAAACAAAAGGGTGCGGCAGCTTTTGCAGCTTCCCGCACCTTTTACTGTGACTATTTCAGCAGCTTACTCCGCAAAGCCGGTCTCAACCAGCTTTACCAAAGCGTCTACCGCTTCCTGCTCGTCAACGCCGTCAGCAATGATCTTAATGGTCGTGCCGCCTACGATCCCAAGGGAAAGAACACCCAACAGGCTCTTGGCGTTTACACGGCGCTCCTCTTTTTCCACCCAAACGGAAGCCTTATATTCATTGGCTTTCTGAATAAAAAAAGTAGCAGGACGGGCATGCAGACCAACATGATTCTGAACGGATACTTCTTTTACGTACATATCGACATCTCCTCTTCGCCTAAAAGAAATGGGGTCCCTTATTTCTCCATTGATATTATAGCAAAGTCTGCGGGTTCTTTCAATTATAAACCGCCCTCAACTTTTTCAATTTGCCATTTTTCTGACGAACCGCTAATATACGCCGATTTTCGATGGACGCATTTGTGCAGAATTCCTATAATTTTTCGTCACTTTCTATCCGTTTCGCCATCTGTCTGCCCGTCTTTGAACCCGTTTCCGGTCTCTGCGGCAAGCTCAGCCTTCATTTGTGCAATCAGCCAGCGATCCTTCTGGCTCAGCGGGGCTTTTTCCAGCAGGTCAGGGCGCTTTTGCAGCGTGTTGCGCAGCGACATTTCATGCCGCCATTTGGCTATTTTTCCGTGATCGCCGCTCAGCAGAATATCGGGGATCCTGCGCCCGTTCCATTCTGTCGGGTGGGTGTACTGGGGATATTCCAGCAGCCCGTTCCAGTGACTCTCCTCGGTAAAGCATTCCTCGCTGGGCAAAACGCCATCCACCATGCGTCCGATGCAATCCACCAGCACCAGTGCGCCCAGCTCGCCGCCGGTCAGCACATAGTCCCCGATGGATACCTCCTCGTCCACGATCTCGTCCAGCACCCGCTGGTCTACGCCCTCGTAGTGCCCGCACAGCAGGAACAGATTTTTCTTCTCCTTCAGCTCCTTGGCGTGGGCTTGGGTCAGCACCCTGCCCTGCGGCGAAAGATAGATGACATATGGCTTTTCTCCGATCTGCTCGCACACCGCCCTCCAACAGTCGTGAATGGGCTGACAGGTCATCAGCATACCCATGCCGCCGCCATGCAGCCGCAGGTCGGTGCGGCGGTGCTTATCGGTGGTGTAGTCCCGTATCTGGTGACAGTGGACTTCCAGCTTTCCCGCACGGATCCCACGCCCGATGATGCTGCTGTTCACCACCGTCTCGCACATTTCGGGGAACAGCGTCGCAATGTCAAACCTCATAGTCGTCCTCCGTCACATCATCAAAAAGCCCTGCCAGCGGGCGGATCTCGATCACACCATCCTCCGGTGCCAGCCGCAGCACTACCTGCGGAATATCCGGTGCCAGCCGCACCTTGCCATCGGCAAAGCGGATATGATACACGCGGTTTGCTCCCGTTTCGGTAATATCGCACAGCTTGCCATAGAGCTTACCGGTATCGGCGTCCCTTACCTCACAGCCCAGCAGGTCCTGCAAAAAGTATTGCCCCTTTTCCAGCGGAATATCCTCCCTGCGGGCGAACAGGATCTTCTGGCGCAGTGCGCTGCCCGCCTCCGGCGTTTCTACTCCCGCCAGCGTCAGCAGCACCATATTCTTGTGCACCCGCGCCCCCAGTACCGTCAGCGGCGTCCTGCCGCCGTCCAGATACAGCGTTTTCAGTGCCGTCATCTCCTCGGGAGCGTCCATCCACACCTCCGCCTTTACTTCGCCGTGCACCCCATGGGTGGAAACGATCTTCCCGCATTCCAAATAATCTTTCATCAGGCTCTCCTTTTTTGCAAAACACAGGGGGAGGCACATTTCGTCCTCCCCCGCAGTTTTTGTTCAGTCAATCTCGACCGTCGCACGACCGCCGGACTTGTTGGTTCCGGCACGAACGATGGTGCGGATCGCCTTGGCGATACGCCCCTGCTTGCCGATGACGCGCCCCATATCCTCCGCACCTACATGCAGATGATATACAACGTTGCCCTCGCCGTCCGCCGGGTCAGCGGTAACACTGACTGCCTCTTTGTCATCTACCAGTCCTCTGGCGATGGTTGCAATCAATTCTTCCATTAGTAAGTCTCCTTATCGCTTCAAAAAACGGGGGACTGCTTATTTCACGATCCCCTGGATCTTCAGCAGAGCCTTAACGGTATCAGTGGGCTGAGCGCCGTTGGCGAGCCAGGTCTTAGCCTTTTCCTCATCGATCTTGATAACAGAGGGCTCCTTGGTGGGATCGTAGTAGCCTACCTCCTCAATGAAACGACCGTCACGAGGATAGCGGGAATCCGCTACTACGATGCGATAAAAGGGAGCCTTCTTAGCACCCATTCTGCGAAGTCTGATCTTTACTGCCATGTTAGTTTACCTCCAAAAGTGTTTGAATGAACCGGCATTACGCCGACTTTTTCCTATATTTTTTCCGATGCCTCATCGGGAAAAACCAATTATAATACTGTTACATCATGCCGCCGGGGAAGCCGCCGGGGAAGCCCATGCGCTTCGCCTTTTTGCCGCCCTTGCCGGTCATCATCTTCATCAGCTTGCGGCTTTGCTCCAGCTGGCGCAGCAGGCGGTTCACGTCCTCCACCTTGGTGCCGCTGCCTGCTGCAATGCGCCGCTTGCGCTTCGGGTCGATCAGCGAGGGCTTGGCGCGCTCCGCCGGTGTCATGGAATAGATGATCGCGCGGGAGCGTGCCATCTCCTTTTCGCTGCGCTCGGCGTCCTCATCGCTCATCTTGCCTGCCGCACCGGGGATCATGTTCATCACCGAGGAGAGCGGGCCCATCTTTTTCAGCTCGTCCATCTGATCCAGCAGGTCATTAAAGTCCATCTCGCTGCGGCGCATCTTATCCACCATCTTCATGGCTTTCTGCTCGTCTATGCCGCTGGAAGCCTTTTCGATGAGGGAAAGAATATCGCCCATTCCGAGAATGCGGGAAGCCATACGGTCGGGATAAAACGGCTCCAGATCCTCTATTTTTTCACCGACGCCTGCAAACTTAATGGGCTTTCCGGTCACAGCCTTTACCGAGAGCGCTGCGCCGCCGCGGCTGTCGCCGTCCAGCTTGGTCAGAATGATTCCGTCCACACCCAGCTGACTGTCGAAGGCGGAAGCGACATTTACCGCGTCCTGACCGGTCATCGAGTCGATGACCAGCAGCGTCTCGTCGGGACTTGCGGCTTCCTTTACCGCCTTCAGTTCGTCCATCAGCGCCTCATCGATGTGCAGCCGTCCTGCGGTATCCAGAAAGACCATGTCGTTGCCGTGGTCCCTGGCGTACTTGACGGCCTCCTCGGCAATGTGTACCGGATCCGCCTGACCCATTTCAAACACCGGGATATCCAACTGTTTGCCCACTACCTGCAGCTGGTTGATGGCGGCGGGACGGTACACATCGCAGGCCACCAGCAACGGCCGCTTGCCGAACTGTCGGCGCATCAGGCCCGCCAGCTTGGCGCCGTTGGTGGTTTTACCGGCGCCCTGCAGACCCACCATCATCACAATGGTGGGACCCTTGGAGGCGAAGGTCAGCCGTGCATTGGAGCCGCCCATCAGGGCCGTCAGCTCCTCATTGAC
>USBC01000046.1 GCA_900552845.1 uncultured Oscillospiraceae bacterium
ATATTCGTGTTGGGACAGTACTGGAGGCAAAGCCATTCCCCAAAGCCCGACGGCCTGCATATCAGCTGACCGTCGATTTTGGCGCGGAGATCGGTATGAAGCGCTCCTCGGCGCAGATCACCGAGCATTATCGACCGGAGGAGCTGGTTGGAATGCAGGTGCTGGCAGTGGTCAATTTTCCGCCGCGGCAGATCGCCGATTTTATGAGCGAGGTGCTAGTGCTCGGAACCTATTCCGAGGGCGGAGTGATCCTCATTACGCCGCAGCAGCCTGCTGCCAACGGCGATAAGCTGGGCTGAACCGAAAATAGAGAAAATGGCTTCGACAGGGCAACCTGCCGGAGCTTTTTCTTTTGGACAGGGGAGGGGCGCAGGCGCTCCGGCGCAGCCGGAGCCGGCGGGCGAAGCCCGCCGAAGCCGCCGTAGGCGGCTGCCTGCGCCCTGAACCAGCCTACTGTCGCCGCAGCACCGTCAGCAGCTCGGCACAGGGTACCGGCTTTTTGGGGCGCGGCGGTAGCGATGGCAAAAGGGCACGCAACCTCCGCTGCGCCTTTGAAGAGGGCAGCCGCAGCCCCCGTTCCAGCATGCCGATTCCACTGGCGGAAAGCCCGCACCTTTCCCCCAGCTCTTTTTGGGTCAGCCCCAGTGTGCGGCGCAGCCGCCGCAGGGTCATGCCATACAGTTCATGTTCTTCCATTGTTCCTCCATTTCGCTCTCTTTGGTTTTTGAACATTTTTGCGGGGAACAACTCCCGTTCCCCTGTAAAAAACCCTTGGGATAGCTTATCGTAGTGATTTTTTTGCAAATGTCAAGCCTTTCGACAAAAAATAATCTTCCAAAAATCGGAACGAAAATTTGTAGACCCGTTTATGGGACGAATTTGCCAAAAACGGTTGACAGAACAGAAAAAGCAGGGTACGCTGAGTATTACAAGAACAAATGTTCTTTCGCGGGGCCCTTTCCCGCTGCCGCTACCAAACCATCGTGAGGAGTAAGAGAGGATCGAGAAAATGTTGGGAATGACCGAATTGGCAGGGGAGTATCACCGCAGCGTGGAGCTGTTGGAGGATCGACTGTCCCAGCTCAAAGAGGAGATCAAACTCGCACGCGGACCGCATTATTTTGACCTGAAAAGACGCATCGAGCTGCTGCGGTTCGAGCTTGCTGACACCAGAGAAACGGAGAGGATACTGCATGATTATTACAACTAAGGCACCTTATCGTACCTGCGGGCACGCAGGTCGGCTGCAAACCTTTGCAACAATGGATTACTTTGTACCGGTGGAGATGGAGGAGGATTGCCCGGAGCGGGAGGCGCTGCGCCGTTTATTGCGGTATGGCTGTGCGCGCTGCCTGGACGCCCGCGAGAGAGAATTGATCCGGTTGCGGTATGAGGAGGGAAAGCCCCTAAAAGTCATTGCAGCGAGGGATGGACGGTCGGTATCGGCGGTGAGCCGCAAGCTGCGTACGGCACGAAACAAGCTGTATCGCTTTACAGCGGACGCGGGGGAGATTGGGGAGCTATGCGATCTGCTGCGCCGCCAGCTATGCTGAAGAGGACGAAAACCTGCGACATTACGGCGCAGTCGGGCATTTTGAGAAGGAGAGCTTTGCCCGGCTCCGGAATTCGCCCCGCAGGGCGTCGGTGCCCGCGGCACCGACGGAGCGGGCAACGCCCGCAGGCTGCGTAGCAGCCCCTGCGGGGCGAATTCCGCTGTATGGAACAGGAAAGGGAAGAGGAGACAGAACCGGAAATTCAAAGATTGTTTTTCCTCCGCGGAAAGCGTATTGACAGAAACATTCTACAATGATAGAATATGAAAGAAGATTAAACTGACAGAAGCTGGAGGAATACACGATGAGACTGCCTGAGAAAAAACTATCTGATGCCGAGCTGGATGTAATGCTGGCTGTTTGGCAAAGCCCGCCGCCGATACAGCGCGGTGATCTGGAGGAACAACTGAAAAGCCACAACTGGGCGGATACCACTGTGCTTACGCTGCTTTCCAAGCTGGTGGAAAAGGGCTATCTTTCGCTGGAACGGCAGGGACGGCGGAACCTGTATTACCCGCTGGTAAGCGAGGCAGACTATCGCACCTGGGCCAACCGCAGCTTTTTGGGAAAAATGTACCAATCCTCCCTCCGCCGCATGGTGGCTTCGCTGGTGGAAAGCCAAGACTTGACCGACAGCGATTTGCAGGAATTGGAGGAGTTCATTACCGAGCAGCGTGCTGCCCGCGAAAAAGAGAGGAGCTAACCCATGGAACGACTGATGATCGCATTGCTGGAGCTTTCTCTGCCAATGGCGGTAGTGATTGCCGTGCTGCTGGCGGCAGGACCGCTGCTGGGGCGCCGCTTTACGGCTCGCTGGCGGTACTGGGCGTGGCTGCTCATTGCAGTACGGCTGCTGCTGCCCATTGGCATTAGCCTGCCGCAGCCGGTAGTTACCCTGCCACAGCCGCAGGTGGATTTTTCTTATCCGGTGCGGGAGGTTGAACCGATAAGCCCAACTCCCACCGGTGACCCGATATTGGTATTGCCCGGCGATGACGAAAGCGATCCGTACCAACAGATCGGGGCGGAAACAACTGCCCCGACCGTACCGGACGCCGTGAGCGCCGATCCGGTGTTCCGGCCGAATCAGCCGCAGCCGGTGCCGTCCCGAACCGTTACGGCGATGGAACTGACGGGCTGGTGCTGGGCAGCAGGCACGCTGCTGTTCCTGCTGTGGCAGGGGGTCAGCTACCTGCTGCTGCGGCGGAAGCTGCGGCGCAGTAGCCGCCTTGTTACCGAGGAGAAAATACTGGCGCTACTGGAAAAGGAAACTGCCGCAGTGGGGCTGCAAAAGGTTTTGCCGATTTACACAGCGGAGATAGGCAGCCCGATGATTGTAGGGGCGGCAAAGCCCGTTCTGCTGCTGCCGGAGATCAGCTTTACCGAGGAGCAGCTTTCGCTGGTGTTCCGGCATGAGCTGACTCACTACCGGCGGAGAGATATTTGGTATAAGCTGCTGCTGATGCTTGCCAATGCCGTCCATTGGTTCAACCCGATGGTGTGGTTGATGGTGCGCGCTGCCGATCGTGATCTGGAGCTTTCCTGCGATGAGGCAGTCGTCAACGGGAAAAATGAGGAATACCGGGAAGAATACGGACGCTGCCTGCTGGCGGTTGTCCGTGCCGGCATGAACCGCCGCACCTTGTTTACCACCAACTTTTACAGCGGAAAAAAGACGCTGAAAAACCGCCTTTCCACGATTCTTGATATGACCCCCAAAAGCCGCGGAACGCTGGCATTCATGGCGCTGCTGCTGGCGGCGACCGTTGCCGGTTCGCTGGTGGCATGTACCCCCGGCGGCGACCCCGGCAGGGCACACGGCATCGACCTTTCCGATATGGATGCGGTGAGCCTGGAATATATTGCGCCGCTGGCGGCGATGGGCGACAGCGTCTACTGGGCCGACATCGAACGGCTGGACGCCGTTTTGCTGCTGCAATATGCAAGCTACGAGCTGTACGGCTATAAGGGCGGGGAAAATCTGGAGCTTTCCTCCCTGTACGGCGGGGAGCCCGCCAAGCGCACCGAGCTGGAGGCGCTGCACCGGGACGACGGCTTTTATCATCTGCCGAAGGCGGAGGTCTATGCCGTCATCAAAAAGCATTTTGCGGTGGATGATGCCTACCTGAATGCCTGCATGAAAAGGCGTCTGGCCGATGACGGGAATTCCATCATCGTCAGTGCGTGGGAAATGCGGGAGCAGTGCTTTGCCTATGCGAAGGAGGCCACCCGCCGGGATGATCTTCTCAAGATCCGGTACGGCATGTACGAGGTGCAGCCCGGTGATGAGGAGAGCATCACGGCGGATCGGGCGGCCTACGCCGAAAGCCATGAAGCGACGGGGACTTATGCCATTACCATCCGGCTCACCAAGGAGGGCTGGGTTTATGTCAGTCGGGATTTCGGCTATGAAGAGGTGACGCTGCCGAGGCCGGAGGGCGAGCCGGAGCCGGTGGACCTGCTGCAATCCAAAAAGGTGCAGCAGTGCCTGGCCGGGGAGGGCTACAACGCCGAGGGCTGGACGCTTCTGGGCAGCCGGAGCATTTACACCCCGATGAAGGACTTTATCCCGCGGGAGGACACTGACGACTTCTATACCGTGACCGGCTGGAACGAAAACCAGGTGAGCATCTACCGGACGGCGAAGGGCTATGCCATGCTGTACCGGGAAAAAATCCCGAACGGCTTTTCCGGCGGGACCGAGGCCCCTGTTGTGACCAAATGGAATGAAAGCATTTCGGTGAATACCATGACGACGGAGGAGGCAAAGCCCTTTGATTTCGGGGATATGGTCATCGAAATGGATGATGCGACCAACGGCTATACCCTGTACAGCCCCGGCACCGATTGCAGCATTTTGATGTGCGGTGAGTGGGAGTGGTGCACCGCAGTAGTGGAGCACAGCGGCAGCACCCCCCGCTTTGTGAACCGCCGGGTCTTTCTGGGCGATAATATCAATGACCGCTATTCCCTGCTGATGCACAGCCGCACGGAGGACAAGGGACTGGTGAGCGATTATTACGCCTATGACCGTGAGACCCGCCGGCTGACGCCGATCCCCACAGACAGCGGGGACTATTGCTCGAACATCAGGGGGAGCGATACGCTGTTCCGGGTGCAGAAGGAGGACGGCAGCGCCTTGAGCATTTACAGCGCGGCCAACCCCGAAGCCCCGCTTGCGACCTTTGATAAGACCAATCTGCCGCTGGACGGCAATGACAGTGTGAATATCGACTGGGTATACAGCGATGACCGAGGCGGCAATATGCTGGCGCTGATCTATTATCCCTACCGTGCGGCGGATATTTCCGATGAGTGGTACGGCTACCAATTGAGCAGCTACCACTGGAAGGTGCTGCCCATGACGATGGAGAATAACACCGTGATACCGGGCGAGGTGCTGACCCTGCCGCAGCGGGTGCCCCGAAATTATTGGGGCAGCGGCGATATGGGTGAGGTCATCGTGCGGGACGGGCTGATGTATTACAGCAACTACTACGATGAAAACGGCAGCGATAAGCTGGAGGACGGCAGCCGCCGGTGGGAAAAGTGGTGCCTGAACCTGACCACCGGCCAGGCCCGGATGACCTACACCAATGACCCGATCGCCACCTCCTATGATGATGAGAATTTCATTGCCAAGGCCAAGGCGATGGGCTATACCGATGAGATGCTGATGGTCATGAGGGACTCCCGCGTGGCGGCCGATAATGTACTGACCGGCAACGGCACCGGCAGCGGCAGCGAGGATTTCTATTCCCCGGGCATTCAATACCGGGCATACAGCCGCACCCTCAACAAAGATTACGACAAGTCAATGGTGGTGCTGCTGGACAGCAGCGGCAGTATGCGGGTGGTACCGCAGGTGTGGAACGACGGCTATGGCTTCCAGGGGAGCAACTGTGCCTTTACTAAACTGGGCTTTACCGCAGAGGGACTGCTGTGGGTCAGCGACGACCGGGGTGTCTATTACTACGACCCGGCGACCATTATGGCGGTGGCGGAGGACCGCAGTCCCGTTTACAGCTGGAGCCCCAGTGAACTGGTAACCGGAGATGACATTCCCTATGTGATGCTGGTAAGAGGCTACCGGGCAGAGAAGAGGATCGCTGTCCTCTGGTCGACCTTGCCGGCAGACTGGGACGGCTGGAGCATGCTGCCCGGGGATACGACCATTCACGCGGCGGTGCTGGATAGCACCGGACAGCTGCAAAATGACTGGGATACCAAGATCAATCCGGGATGTTACGAAGAGGGCGGACCGGTTCGCATTTACAGCAATGAGCAGAAGGACGGCTACCTGTGCTTCTATGTAGACAGCAAACACGGCACGGATGGTGCAAGGTACGAGCTGAACCTTGCGACCGGTGAAGTGAACAGAACCTAAAGGAGGACAAAAAACCGTGAACAAGAGAATTTTGGCGATGCTGCTGGCGGCGGCGGTGCTGCTGCTGGCGGTGGGCTGCGGAGAAAAGGGAGCGGGGAAGATCCTTTCCACCGAGGGGGTACCGCAGGAGGTGCTGCAAAGCGCCCAGTACAAGGCGGCGCTTGCCGAGGAGACGGCGACGGTCATTGCCTACAACTATGAGCCACTGACCGACAGCGCCCCACTGCGGGCGGCGGTGGAAAAGATGCAGGCTGGGGAGGACGCCGAGCTGCGGTATTACAACTTCCATGACCGCAATGACATTCAGGGGATAGCCGGCGTGCGGCTGACCGTAAAGGACGGGGTGGCGGCTTTTCAAGAGACATCGCTGACCGGTTATGACGGCACCGTGGACTGGGAGAACGTGCTGTACCAGCAGGCAGGGGAGATAGAGCTGAACAGCTGCGGGTATCTCTCCTTTGCGGAGGGGATAGACTATACATATAGAGTGTTTTCGCCGCTGGATCCCTATGAGAACTACAATGAGCGCTATGAGCTGACCAAGACCTACCTATACCCGCTGGCGGAGGGGTGCACACAGAATTTCACCTCGCCGGAGGGGATCACCGATCCATTGTGGTGGGCAAGATTGTGCTGGTTTTTGACCGATGGCGAAACAGACTACCCGGAGGGGCATGAGGTGCCTATCGATGAAATCGAGGAGGTGCTGCTGAAGTGGTTTGACATCAGCGAGGAAAAGCTGCGGAGCCTGCTGGACCCCGATGGGAACGGGACAATGCTGTGGGTAACAGAGACGGGCATTAGCTGGTCATGCTTTGCCAAAGAAGCAGTGCGGGAGGGCGACC
Organism: uncultured Oscillospiraceae bacterium; assembly: GCA_900552845.1. Lineage (GTDB taxonomy): Bacteria > Bacillota > Clostridia > Oscillospirales > Ruminococcaceae > Angelakisella. The sequence continues at coordinate 6,786 of USBC01000046.1, forward strand.
TGCTGCGGATCCGTTACGGATTTACCTTTAATGGGAGAGAGCCCAACTACAATAGGGAACTGACCGTAAGGATAGCGGAGGACGGCAGCTGGAAGTATGTGAGCAACCGCAGTGTGCCGGTGGAGCGGGAGAACGGCGTGACGGCGATGAGTATCGGCGGAATGCTTTCCGGCAGCGGCTGGCAGCCGCTGTATACCAGCTTTGTACCGGAGGGCGACGGCTATAACCAGGTCTTTCATACTACCATGGAGCCCAAGCTGCTGGCGGACGGCACCATGGCGATACCGGTCATACCGAAAACAGGCTATAAGGACGGCGCGCCCATTGCGGTAATAATGCTGCACATCGATGGCAGCTATGAGGTGATAGAAACGCCCTTGACCTGCGGGGATTGGCTGCGCACCGAATATAATGCCGGAAAAGCTATAGATACCGATACCGAAGCCACGGAGCAGTCTGTTATTATCCGCACGACCTATTCCGATGACGTGGGTGTGGGCTTTAGCTACTACGAACCGACCCGCGTGGTGGAAACCGAGGTGTGGGCAGACGGCAGAGTGGAGAGCCGCGACTATGTGCCGGAGGGCAGCCGTTACAGTATGCGGAAAAGTCCGGACGGACAGCACATTGCAGATGCGGCAGGAAATGGTAGCCTGACCATTGATGGAGTGACGGTGATAGAGACCGGACTGGACCGAACCATATGGGAATATGACAATTATTACAGACCAGAGCTTTGGCTGGATAACGACCGGCTGGTGATCAGCACCAATTACTACCGTTACTGCCAAGATTATGGGATTTACAGCCTTTCCACCGGGGAGGTGGTATGGCTTGGAGCCATGAGGAACAATCAATATGGTCTCGGCTCTATCTCACTGCTGGACGGGAAGCTGTGCTGGACGGCAGTCGATGCGTTTAAATACAATGATGAGGGAGACTTATTGCTTTCGGAGAAGGTATTTTGCAGTATCCCCATAGAGGAGCTTCCCTATGGCACCCCCACCTGTGCGGTAACAGAGCTTTACTATATCTACACCGACAAATATAAAGATGGACGCCTGTGGAGCGTGAATACAGACTATAATGAACCTGCAAAGTTCTTTATAAAAGCTTTTGAGCCTGCAACCGGAAAGTCGGCAGAGACGGAGCTTCCGGTGGCGGAATGGCTGGACGGCGGAGATCAGAGCCGAAGCTGGTCGTGCGTTGCCTATAAGATGACCGAACAGGGAATGGTGCTGCGCGGCACCCAGTATATGGAGAACGACAACTATGGGATTGATTGGTTCATACTGGTGCCCAATGCGATGCTGGATAAAATGGAGTGGCAGCGGCTGCCCAGTGTGCTGGACTCTGCTGAGGAAATACCCCTGACTGAGATTGAGGAGATTTTTGGCGGACGGTGGCTGTGGACGGATACGGATACAGATACCCAGTATGAGCTTACCCTCTACCGGCAAGGAGACGCTCTTTATTTTAGGTGGGCAGATGCAGAGCCGCAGGAGCTGGTAAGCGCCAAAAAAACCGGTACGACTGCTTACTATATTGCCACCCGCAGGGCAAATGGAACCACCGACGCACTGGTGTTGGATACCGGTAAGCCAAAGGATAACAAGATCATGGCGCTATTATATAGCTGGTACGAACTAAGCTACCAGGGCGAGGCATAAGCCAAAACAGGAAAGGGGAGCTGCGTGGCTCCTCTTTTTTGCAGGAAAAGGGAAAGAAACGGGGCGGTCTCTTGCACCGGAGGCGGGTGCTGTGTTATACTGAAAGTACCAAATTTTTTTCAAGGAGGAAACACCCATGAGTAAAAAGCTAATGGCACTTTTGTTAGCGGCGGTACTGCTGTTGGCAGCAGGCTGCGGCAAGGTGGAGGATAATACCCCCGTCGGGCAGCAGGAAGACCCGATTGTGAAGGCATATGGCGATGATTTTTTCCTTGCACAGGCGAAAGCGATGGGCTACACCGATGAAATGCTTGCCACCGCCAAGACGATGCGCTTTGACCCCGAAAAGCTGCTGACCTGCGAGGGCTTGGGCGACCAGGAGGAGACCATTCGCACCTCCCCCGACGGGAAGTACACCATTCGCTATTTCTACATCAATTCCACCGGTCATGGCGCCAGCGTCTACTATCTGGAGGACGAGGAAGGGACCGTCCGGGTGGTGCCGTGGCTTTGGCGCATCGGCAGCAGCAATGAGCTTCTGACCTATAAGGTGGATTTCGGCTTTACCGCCGATGGGAACATTTGGATCGCCAACTATTACAGCGTCGATTTCTATGATTTTGACGAGGTGTGGAATGTGAGCGAGAACTGCGCCCTCAAGAACAGCTGGATCGCCGAGTCGGTGGAGGGCAGGGCGGACGGCTATATCACCGGTATTTTTGCAGTGCAGCATGATGAGACAGCCGGTCGGCTGGTATGCTACTGGGCACGGGTGCCGAAAGACTGGAATAATGTCCCGATTGGCGGGGTGCCGCATTATCGGGTGACGGTGTTGGACGAGACCGGCGCAGTGCTGCATGATTTTGATACCGGCATCGAGGTGGTGGAAAAGACCTCTATTACCGGATTCCGCAGTCTGAATTTGCCCTCCCCCAAGCAGTATAGCGAGGACGGATATGGGTTCTTTTTGGTGAGTGACGGCGCCTTCGGCGGCGATATCTATAAAATCAACTTGACCACCGGCGAGGTGGCAAAGACAGAATAACAGGAGGACTAATCCATGGACAAAAAAACCATAGCGTCGATGATCGACCATACCCTGCTGAAGCCGGAGGCGACCCCGGCACAGGTGGAGAAGCTGTGCGCTGAGGCTGCCGAGTATCATTTTGCCAGTGTTTGCGTCAATCCGGTTTATATTCCGCTGGCGGCACGGCTGCTGAAGGACACCGGCGTAAAGGTGTGCTGTGTGGTTGGCTTCCCTTTGGGCGCCATCGCTCCGGAGCAGAAGGCTGCCGAGGCGGCAAGCTGTGCAGCCATGGGCGCAGAGGAGTTGGATATGGTTATCCACATAGGGGCGGCCAAGGCGGGCGACTGGGCGCTGGTGCAGCGGGATATTGAGGGAGTGGTGAAGGCGGCAGCCGGACGCACCGTCAAGGTCATTATCGAGACCTGCCTGCTGACCGATGAGGAGAAGGTAAAGGCGTGCGAGGCGGCAAAGGCTGCGGGCGCACATTTTGTCAAGACCAGTACCGGCTTTTCCACCGGCGGGGCGACCACCCACGATATTGCTTTGATGCGGAAAACCGTAGGACCCGAAATGGGCGTGAAAGCGAGCGGCGGGATTCGCGATTATGCCACGGCGATGGCGATGATCGAGGCGGGCGCAAACCGTATCGGCGCATCTGCGGGCATTGAGATTGTGGCGGCTGCCGAATAAAAACAAATATAGTCGAATAATATTACAAATAGTATAGAGGAAGGTGGAACCGTGATCACAATTTTTAACCGTCGCCAATTAGCCGTTACCTACGTGCAGGAGGAAAAGACTCATATTTGTCGGGTGCTGGCAGAACAGAATATTGCCTATGTGGTACGGGAGGTCCACCGTACCGCGCCGCATGCCATCACTGCAGAGCGCCCCCGTGACGGTAGCTTCTGCAAGCAGTCGGAGATGGTAACAGCGTATTTTATCTATGTGAAAAAGGCTGACTTTACAACCGCCGTGCAGGCGCTGGAAGCAAAGAAAAGCTGAACATTTGCCGTAAATCAAAAAGCTCCCGGTAGGGAGCTTTTTGGCATATAGGGGGAAAATTACTGCAGCTTTTTTTGGCATTGGGGGCAGATGCCCTCCAAAACGAGGTTCATCTGTTTGACCAGAAAGCCGCTGCCCTCCTTGAGTGCGCCCTGCAATAGGGGCAGAGCCTCCGGCAAAACATCGGTTACGCTGCCGCACTGGGTGCAGTAGGCATGGGCATGATCGCCCAGCGTATGGTCAAACCGATCGCTGGATCCGGGGATCGGCACCTTGAGGAGCTGACCATTTTCACACAGCAGATTCAGGTTGCGATACACGGTGCCGAGGCTCACCTTGGGATCCTGCGCCCGCACGCGGGCGTAGATGGTATCGGCAGTAGGGTGATCATCGGAACGCCGGACGGTTTCCAGAATCAGTTCTCTTTGGCGGGAATACTTCAATGAGATCTCTCCTTAAACAGTAACAATTACTTTTATAGGATAACAGAGAGAGCGGCATTTGTCAATGCCGCCGGGCACAAAATAATATAAAATGCTTTTGACGGATAGAAAACAAGCGACAGGGGAGGCAGGTGCCGCAGGTCAAACCGTCCA
>USBC01000047.1 GCA_900552845.1 uncultured Oscillospiraceae bacterium
CTGGCGGGAATTCCTGTGCGGCGAAAACGGCATCGTGCGGCACTGGCTGCGTCTGGGTGCCGATGGCTGGCGGCTGGACGTGGTGGACGAATACCCCGATGAGCTGGTGCAGATGATCCGCGCGGCGGCACGTGCCGAAAAGCCGGACGCCCTGATTTTGGGCGAGGTGTGGGAGGACGCAAGCTGCAAGGAAGCCTATGGCGAGCAGCGGCAGTATCTGATGGGTCACGAGCTGGACAGCGCAATGAACTACCCGCTGCGGCAGGCGATACTGGACTACCTGCTGCGGGGAGACGGTACCGCATTCCGGCTGCGCCTGCTGGAGCTGCTGGAGCATACCCCGCGCCCCTGCTGGAATGTGATGATGAATCTGCTTTCCAGTCACGATGTACCGCGGGCAATCACCGTGCTGGGCGGTACCCCGATGGAGCACCGGGATCGTAACTGGCAGCGCGTCCACAATACCCTTACCGTGGCGCAGTATTACAGGGGGCGGCAGCTCTTTATGCTGGGCACGCTGATGACCATGACCCTGCCCGGAATGCCCTGCATTTATTACGGCGATGAGGCAGGTCTGGTGGGCTATGCCGATCCCTTTAACCGCGGCACCTATCCGTGGGGCAGAGAGGATACCGGTCTGCGGGAGTGTATCCGGCAGATGGCGGCGCTGCGAAACGGTAATACGGCACTGGCAACCGGCACATTGGAGCCGATGGCTTGCGCCGCCGGCATGGTGGCGTGGCGCCGGGAGGACGAAAACGGCAGCTTTATCATATGCGTCAATGCGGGTGAGGGCGCGCTGCCTCTGCCCGATGCCGCCAAGGGCGGAGAAACGGTCTTTACCGTGGGCAGAGCGGAGGAACGGCGGCTGGAGGGTCAGTCGGCGGTCATTCGTCGGATCAAGTAAAAAAGGAGCAGACCATGCAGAAAAGCGAAAAGAAAACAAAAATCATTCTGTGGGCGATTGCAGCGCTGACAGTGCTGGGCTGCGCCCTGTGGATGCTGCTGCCGCATGGCGGCACCACCGATTGCACCGCCGAAATATGGATCGACGGCAAAATGGTGCGCAGCATTTATCTGCCGCAGGCGGCAGAGGAGGAGATCTCCCTTGCCGTATATGGCAAGGAGGTGCTGCTGGAGGTGAAAAATCACCGCATTGCGTTTATTTCCTCCGATTGTCCCGATAAGGTATGTATTCATAACGGCTGGTTGGCAAGAGAGGGCGAGCAGGCGGTCTGCCTGCCCAATCGGGTCAGCGTGATCCTCACCGACGGCAGCACTGTGCCGGTGGAGCTGTCGTAGCGGAACAGGGCAGGCGGCAGCTTTGCAAAGGGACTTTCGCATACGAAATGCAGCTTCCAATTTTTCGATTATTCACCCCGAAATTTACCCCAAGTCCTTGACAACCCCGTTTCTACCCGCTATAATAATAAAGCTGTTCCATAGACAGCAGGCACGCCCTTGGCGTGTAAATGGTTTGCTGAACCGGCCTGCCGAGGAAATGAGCTTCGATTTGCTATTACTTTAATGGTTTCACCCGTTAAGGAAACAATCGCTCTTTCCAAGGTATGTTGGAAAGAGCTTTTTTAGTTTTCCTTATATTACTTTGGGAGGTGAAACATTTTGCCTAACGCTAATGTTCTCAAACAGAAACAGGAGCAGGTTGCTGCTCTGGCAGAAAAGATGAAGAATTCCGCTGCCGGCGTCCTGGTCGATTACCGCGGCATCACCGTGGCTGATGACACCAAGCTGCGCCGCGAGCTGCGTGAAGCAGGCGTTGAGTATGCTGTTATCAAGAATAACATTCTGCGCCGCGCTGCCGAGGAGGCTGGCCTGGGTGAGCTGACTGCCCATATGTATGGCACCAGCGCCTTTGCCTATTCCCCCGAGGATCCCATCGCTGCCGCTAAGATCCTGAATAAGTTTGCCGAGTCCCACAAGGACAAGTTCGATATCCGTGCCGGCTATATGGACGGTAAGGTGCTCGATGAGGCAGGCGTTATTGCTGTGGCGAAGCTGCCCGGCAAGCAGGAGCTGCTCACCATGCTGTGCATGGCACTCAATGGCAATATCCGCGGTCTTGCCGTGGCTCTGGACGCCATTCGCGAAAAGAAGGAGGGCGAGGCTGCTTAATCGCGCCGTCCCCGCCGAATTTTTTGCCTATCCTTACAAAATTTCTATTTAATAGGAGGATTTAATATCATGGCTGATATCGCAAAATTTGTTGAAGAAATCAAAGGCCTGACCGTTATGGAGCTGGCTGATCTCGTTAAGGCGATCGAAGAGGAGTTCGGCGTTTCCGCTGCTGCTCCCGTTATGGTTGCTGGTCCCGCTGCCGGTGCTGCCGCTGCCGAGGAGAAGTCCGAGTTCGATGTTGTTCTGGCTGAAGCCGGCGCTTCCAAGATGGGCGTCATCAAGCTGGTCAAGGAGATCACCGGTCTGGGTCTGAAGGAAGCGAAGGATCTGGTAGACAACGCTCCCAAGACCGTTAAGGAAGGTCTCTCCAAGGCTGAGGCTGAGGAGATGAAGGCGAAGCTGGAAGAGGCTGGCGCCAAGGTAGAGCTGAAGTAATTTCAGTCTGCACTTTAATTCCTTGCAAAAAACTAAAAAAGCCAAACCAAAATACCAAAAAGCCGTCCCTGAGCAATCGGGGACGGTTTTTTATTCTCCCGTAAAATAAAATCAATAATTGTTATTGATTTTTACAGAAAAGTATGGTATAGTGGTGTCATCGGGGGTTTTCCCCAAATGAAAGAAGCAAGAACAGGAGGGTCACAGCATGAAAGAGAATTTTGTCACCGCCGCCCTGCCGCAGGGTGCACCCGTCGATGCAGCGCTGCTGCAAAATGAAGCCATGTTCAAATACAGCTACGGTCTATTCGTCCTCACCGCACGGGAGGGCGAAAAGGATAACGGCTGCATCATCAATACCTCCATGCAGGTCACCGCCGATCCCCAAAGAATTCTGATCGCGGTGAATAAAGCCAACTTCACCCACGATATGATCCTGCGTACCGGCGTCTTCAATGTTTCCATCCTCACCGAAAAAGCTCCCTTTGCACTGTTCCGGCGGTTCGGCTTCCAAAGCGGCCGGGAGGTCGATAAATTCGAGGGCTTTGAGGGCTGCGCCCGCAGCACCAATGGCCTGCTGCACCTCACCGGGGAGGTCTCCAATGCCGTCATCAGCGGGCAGGTGGTCGCCGCCGTCGATTGCGGCAGCCATACCCTGTTTATCGCGCAGGTCACCGAAGCCCGCACCCAAAACGACCTGCCCAGCGCCACCTATGCCTACTATTTTGCCCATATCAAGCCAAAACCCCAGTCCCAGGCCCCCGCCCCGGAGAATAAACAGCTCCATCATTGGGTCTGCCGCATCTGCGGCTATGTCTACGAGGGCGAAACGCTGCCGCCGGACTATGTCTGCCCCATCTGCAAGCACCCCGCCGCCGACTTCGACCAAATCGACTGATCCCCCAAAAAGCCACCCCTCTCCTACCGTTCCCGGCAGGAGAGGGGCATTTTTATGGCCTTATCACTTTACGCTCAATAAATCCGCAACTTCCTTGCGCTTGGGGGCAGCGGGTTCCTCGGCGGGATAGCCCAGCGGCATCAGGCAGGCAACGCCCATGCCCTCCGGCAGCTCCAGCAGCTCAGCCAGCTTCTTTTCTTCAAAGATCCCCAGCACCACGCAGCCCAGTCCCAGCTCATGCGCCGCCAGCCCGAAGGTCGCCGCCGCAACGCCGCAGTCAAAGTTCTGCCAGCGGTCGCCCTTGGTGGTGGAAAAGCTGCCGTCCCGCTCAAAGCCGCTGCGCTTTTCCACATAGGTCATCACCATCAGCACGGGTGCGCCCTTAATAATGCCTTCGTTCCACGGAATGGTGGCTTCCTCGGCAATGCGGTTTTTCAGTGTCTCGTCCTCTATCGCCACATAGCGGGCGATCTGGGTGTTTTTCCAGCTCGGTGCCCAACGCGCCAGCTCCACCAGCTCCTCCAGTACCTCGTGGGGTACCTTCTGCTCGGTGAACTTCCGCACGCTCCGGCGGGATTTGATGCAATCAACAGTATTCATGGTGACAACTCCTTTCGGTATCAGTTTTCTGTCTTTGATGTATCGGTCTCCTCGGCAGCTTGACCGGAGGCTTCCTTACTATTATTTTCCCACTCCCGCTTGATCTTCTCCATGTTCTCCCAGTAGGGGTGCAGCTCACTGTAATCGGGTTGATCCTCGGCGCTGCCCTCGTCCCCGATGGCGGTGCTGGCATTGCAGCCGACAAGATACAAAGCGGAAAGCACTACGCCGGCAATGACCTGCCAGCACAGCCCGATCTTCCACAGCGCGAACAGGGCTGCCGCCAGTGCCAAAAAATCAAGAAGCGGAACCAAAGCGCGGGGCTTGCCCAGCAGCCCGAACAGCCCGCCGAGAAGGAACAGCACACCGCCGGCAATGGCAGCAATGCGCCCTGCCGGATTACCGGTCAGCGTGTCCTGCCACCACAGCCACAGCCCGCCGCACACCATGCACAGCAGGCAGATGGGCTTAAAAATTCGCGTCCAGTCTATGCGGTTTTCTCTCATCTCAGTCGCCTCGCTCTCTTATCAGCAGTCGAATGGGGGTGCCGGTCAGATTATAGGTTTCACGGATCTGGTTTTCCAGATACCGCTGATAACTGAAATGGAACAGCTCGGCACTGTTGCAGAAGCAGACGAAGGTGGGCGGCTGGGTGCTTGCCTGCGTCATGTAGTAGATCTTCAGCCGCTTGCCCTTATCGCTGGGCGGCTGCACCCGTGCTGTGGCATAGCTGAGGAGATCGTTCAGGCGGCCGGTGGGGATCCTCAGCTTGGAATTGGCTGCCACCTCATTGATGAGGGGGAACATTTTATCCACCCGCTGACCGGTTTTAGCGCTGATGAAAAGGAACGGCACATAGCTCATAAAGCTGAAATCCACCTTGAGCTTATCGGTGTATTCCTTCATGGTCTTATCGTCCTTTTCCACAGCGTCCCATTTGTTCACGCAAACAATGCAGGCCTTGCCCTGCTCGTGGGCATAGCCGGCGATCTTGCTGTCCTGCTCGGAGAAGCCCTCCAGCGCGTCGATAAGAATGATCGCCACATCGCAGCGGTCTACCGCCATATAGCTGCGCAGCACGCTGTACCGCTCAATGGCGTCCTCCACCTTTGCCTTGCGGCGGATCCCGGCGGTATCAATGAAGATGTACTTACCGTACTCGTTTTCAATGGCGGTATCGGTGGCGTCGCGGGTGGTGCCGGCAATGTCGCTGACAATGACCCGCTCCTCTCCGGCAAGGTAGTTGATGAGCGAGCTTTTGCCCACGTTGGGCTTGCCGATGACGGCAACCTTGGTGTATTCCTCAGGATACTCGGTGCGGTTTTCCCAGTCGATCTTTTCCATGCAGGCGTCCAGCAGATCGCCGGTGCCGTGCCCGTGGACAGAGGAAACGGGGTACGGGTCGCCTAAGCCCAGGTTATAGAATTCGTAAAAATCGGGGGGAACATCGCCCAGACTGTCGCATTTATTGACACACAGCACCACCGGCTTGCCGCATTTCTGCAGCATATGGGCAATGTCGGCGTCATTGGCGGTCACGCCGCTTTTCAGGTCTACCACAAAGATGATGACATCGGCGGCGTCAATGGCAAGCTGCGCCTGCATACGCATTTTGGAAAGCATCACATCATCGGCTTTCGGCTCGATGCCGCCGGTATCCACCAGCATAAATTCCCGTCCGCACCATTCGCCGGGGGCGTAAATGCGGTCACGGGTCACACCGGGGGTGTCCTCCACAATGGAGAGCCGCTGACCGGTGAGCTTATTGAACAGGGTGGATTTACCGACATTCGGACGCCCCACGATGGCAATAAGCGGTTTGGACATATCCAGTCACTTCCTTTCGGGTGGAATGAGCAGAGAAAAGTGGAGTTTTCGGTCAAGCCTTTTACAAAAGGCTTGCAGTTTCCAAAGACGGCGTCTTTGGTCGCTCTCCGTGGAGAGCGAAATACTTTTTCCGGAGGGCGCTCCGAAAGGGGTTGAATTGTCGGGACGATCCGGTGGATCGTTCCGACAAGAGGGGGAAGCCTGCAAGAGAGGGTCCCCCCCCTTGCCAGGGCTTTCTGTAAAGTTATCTTCCGCTGAGTAAGCGGAAATAGCCTGTGCTGTAGACCGAAAGCTTTTACATTACCTCCGGCGCGGTGATTTTCAGGAGAGAGAGAACATTCTCCAGTACCGTTGCCGTGGCGCGGCACAGGGCGGCACGGGCGGCGCAGACGGCATGGTCCTCACACTTTACCCGGCAGTTCTGGTAGAACTTGTGGTAAAGCGCCGCCACCTCCATGGCATAACGGGTCATGCGGGCAGGGTCGTAATACTTCGCCGCCGCCACGATCTCATCAGGCAGCTGCCCCAGCTTGCGGCACAGCTCCCGCTCCTCCGGCGTTGTCAGCAGGCTCAGGTCGGCGTTCCGGATTTCCTCTTCGGTCAGCCCATCCGCCAGCACCAGCTTCAGCACCGAGCAGATGCGGGCGTGCGCATACTGCACATAGTAAACAGGGTTATCGCTGCTCTGCTGTACTGCTAAATCCAGATCAAAGTCAAAGGTCGCATTCGGCTCCCGCATATTGAAGAAGAACCGTGCGGCATCGATGGGCACATCGTCCAGCAGGTCGGTCAGCGTCACGGCTCTGCCGCTTCGCTTGCTCATGCGGTAGGGCTGCCCGTCCTTCATCAGGCGCACCAACTGCATCAGCACAATATCCAGCCGGTCGCCGTTCAAGCCGACAGCGTCCATGGCGCCCTTCAGGCGGGCAACATGGCCGTGGTGGTCGGCACCCCAAATATTGATGACACGGTGGAAACCGCGCTCGGCAAACTTGTTGTAGTGGTAGGCAATGTCGGCGGCAAAGTAGGTAGGCACGCCATTGGCGCGCACCAGCACATCGTCCTTCAGCTCGGCAATCTCAGCCTCGGAGAGCGGCTTGCCGGCTTTCTCCGCCTTCTCGGTCATCATCTTGATGTTATTGTACCACAAAGCGCCCTCTTTTTCGTAAGCCCAGCCGTTTTCACGCAGCTTTTCGCAGATCGCGGCAACCTTGCCCTCCTGATGCAGCACGCTTTCCCGGAACCACACATCATAGTGGATCCGGTAGCGCCCCAGATCCCGTTCCAGCGCTGCGATATTCAGCGGCAGAGCATAGTCCACCAGTGCCTGCCGGCGCTCCTCCTCGGGAGCGTTTACATACTTATCGCCGTACAGCTTTGCAAACTCCCTTGCATGATCCAGAATATCCATGCCCTGATAGCAGTCCTCGGGCAGGGGGTGCTTTTCCTCCCCTTCAAAAAGCTGGAGATACCGCACCGAAAGGGAGGCGCCGAACTTGTTGATCTGGTTGCCGGCGTCGTTGACATAGAACTCGCGGGTCACATCATGACCGCTCCATTCCAGTGCCGCCGCCAGGCAGTCACCGATGGCGCCGCCGCGGGCGTTGCCCATGTGCATGGGACCGGTGGGGTTGGCGGAAACAAATTCTACCATCACCTTTTCGTTATTGCCATAGTCGCTGCGCCCATAGTGTGCGCCCTTTTCCAGCGCCTCCGCTGCCAGGGAGCCGAACCACTCCTGCTTCATGTAAAAATTGATGAAGCCGGGACCGGCGATCTCGCAGCGCTCCACCGGCAGTTCACCAAAATCAAAGTGATCCGTTAGCACCGCAGCGATTTTTTGGGGGGCGCTGCGCATGGCGCGGGCATTCACCATGGCGGCATTGGTGGAAAAATCGCCGTTTTTGGGATCGGCGGGAATTTCCACCACATAAGGGGCAGGCTCGGCATCGGGCAGCAGCCCCTTGGCGGCTGCTGCGGCAAAGGCGGCACGAACCACGCAGGAAAGTCCCTGCCGGGTTTCATCAAAGCGGGAAATCATAGTTGCAATTCTCCTTAATGTATAATTATCTGTTTGTTTACAATTCGGAATTTCCGAAAAGGTCGGGGTTCACGCCCGCAGGGCAAGCCGCCGCAGGCGGCTTCGGCGGTCGCAGACCGCCGGTTCCGGCGAAGCCGGAACGCCCTGCGGGCGCATTTACCCAGCCTCTGCACAAACCAAAGCGGAGGAGCGGAGCATCTGCCGACCCTTACCGCGGAATGACTGTAACATAAACATCATTTTCACTTACCAGCGTGGTGTTCACGTCCAGCGAATAGTGGAATTCCAGCGTGCCGCCGGTCTCGTCCAGCTCTGCCTCAATACGGCTGCCGTTGACCCCCAGAATGATGGTGCCGCAGCCGGTATCATAGGTGCACTGGTGGCGCTTGCCCTCTTCTACAATCAGTTGGGAGTGAACCTCGCCGGTGCGCAGCAGAATGACCTGCCCTTTTTCGGGGTCATACCGCAGCGAGGTGTGACAGCCGCCGTAGCCGGTGGCGTCGCTTTCCTCATAGCGGAGGAGCCGACGGGTGCCGTGAGCGGAAAAACGCCCGCCGGTCACCAGCTCCACCACATCTTCATCACCCTCCACCCGCTGTATGCCGCGGACGATGACGGTGCAGTTTTCCTGATCGGTATTCATGGGGCGTTCCCTCCTTTCGCAGCGGTAAAACTAAAATGCAATAAACGGCTCGCCCTTTTCCACCAAACCGCACGGTGCGGTGGAAAAAGTCAAGGCGAAGCTCTCAGGTTACAGGCTCGGTCAACGCCGCCGGCGGCAGCAGCTGCGGGGAAAAATCCTCCCCCAAAAGCCGGCAGGCGGTCAATCGGGCAGCCTCCGGCGGCAGGGCGGTAAAGTAGTATGCTTCGGCGGCAGGGGGCTTGTCCCCCGCCAAAAGCCCCGCGGCAGCAAGCGCTCCGGCGGCAGCGCCGGCAGCTTCAGCGGCGCAGTCGATCAGGGTGACGCCCTCTCCCAGCACCGCGGCAAAGGCGGCGGCGGCAAGAGGGTAGTGGGTACAGCCCAACACCACGGTGTCCACACCGTTTTGCAAAAAGGGTCGGCAGTATTCCGCCACGGCTTCGGCAAGTGCCGGAGCCTCGGAAGTCATGCCGCGTTCCACCATCGGCGCCAGCTTGGGGCAGGGTACGGCAGTAACTGCCGTACCGGTCTGTTTTTCTATCTCGGCGGCAAAGCGACCGCTGCGTACCGTGGCGGCAGTTGCCGCCAGACCCACCTTGCCGCTGCGGGTGGCACGGGCGGCTGCAGCGGCAGCAGCCGTCACCACATCAAAGCAGGGAACAGGCAGGCGGCACAGCGTTTCGCCGGCATTACAGCTGATGGTGCCGCAGGCGGCAATGAGTGCCTTGACATTCTGCTGCAGCAGCCAGCCGGTCAGCTCACCGGTAAAGCAGTCAATTTCTTCGGCGCTGCGGCTGCCGTAGGGCATACGGGCGGTATCGCCCAGATATAGGATCGGCTCCGACGGCAAAAGACGCCGCAGAGCGCGCACGGCGGAAAGCCCGCCAATGCCGGAATCAAAGATCCCGATGGGTCGGTTATCCATGAGCAGCGCCTCCTTTCCTCGGTAGAATGTGAAGTCTATGCGGGTTAAAATGGGAGAATTCCTCCGTAGCGGGCGGCATTTTATCGGCGGCGAAGCCGCGCCGCTCGCCGTCGGGTCGCCCCGCCGGTGCCGGTGCGACACTCTCCCGCTTGGCGGTCCGCCGCCTCGTTCGGTTGCTTTCGGCAGGATTACCGCTCCTCCAGCGCCAGTTCGATGAGCCGGTCAAGGAGCCGGGGGTAGGTGTAGCCGCTTGCCATAAACAGCTTGGGGAACATGCTGATATTGGTAAAGCCCGGCAGGGTGTTGATTTCGTTCAGGCGAATGGTGCCGTCCGGCAGGGCAAAGAAATCCACACGGGAAAGCCCTCGGCAATCCAGGGCACGGTAAGCCTTTACCGCCGTGCGGCGGATCAGCTCGGTCTGCTCGGTGGGAATACGGGCGGGGATAAAAAGCCGGGTGGAGCCATCAAGATATTTGCCCTCATAGTCGTACATTTCCCGCACCGGCACAATCTCTCCGATCACATCACTTGCTACGGCGTTATGGTGGTTGCCCATCACGGCACATTCTACCTCGGCGCCATTGATGGCTTCCTCAATCAAAACCTTGTAATCATAGCGCAGCGCCGTTTCCATGGCGACCTTCAGCTCGGCGGCATCGGCGGCACGGCTGACCCCGACCGAGGAGCCGAGATTGACCGGTTTGACAAAAACGGGGAAGCCCAGCTCCTGTCCGACACGCTCGGCAAGCTCCGATTCGGTGGGGACTTCGCCCCGATAAACGGTAAAGCCACGGGCGGTGGAAATGCCGGCTTCGGCAAACAGCCGCTTGGCAATGTCCTTATCCATGCAGTTGGCGCTGCCGGTAATGCCGCAGCCTACATAGGGCAGCTTTGCCAGCTCCAGCAGCCCCTGCACCGTGCCGTCCTCGCCGTTCATGCCATGCAGCACCGGGAAAACCACATCGACCCGTTGAGGCTGCCAGCCTCCGCTTTTCCGGATCAGCAGACCGTGATGCGCCGGCACCGGAGAGAGCAGGCAGGGGGTCAGGGCTTCGCTCTGCTCCCAGCGCCCATCGGCGATGAGAGAAAGCTCGCCGGAATAAAGGAACCAATCTCCCTTGCGGGTGATGCCGACCGGCAGAATATCATATTTATCAGGATCCAGCTCCCGCAGCACGGAGGTAACGGAGAGCTGAGAAACATCATGCTCGGTGGAAGCGCCGCCGAACAGAACGGCTACAGTCAGTTTTCGGCTTGACATCAGGCAAAAACCCCTTTCCAAAACAGCGAAATATTACAGCTTATCATACCACATTTTTATGTGCGGTGCAACTGATATATCTCCGGTTTTCGCAGGTAGGCGGGCGCATGCGAGTAAGGAAATTCTGTTTTCAAGGTGCGGTTTTTCAGACCCTTTGTATCTCGTCAAGGGTCTGAAAGGTACTCCCCGTAT
>USBC01000048.1 GCA_900552845.1 uncultured Oscillospiraceae bacterium
TGAATGGTTACAAAAGTTGATAGTAAAAAGAGCCGTCTTAGAAGACGGACCAGAGTACGTGGCAAGGTCTACGGCACTGCTGCGCGCCCCAGACTGGCCGTTTTTCGCTCCGCCAACCATATTTATGCTCAGATCATCAATGATGATCTTGGTGTAACTCTGGCTGCTGCTTCCAGCATGGATAAGGGCTTTGACGGCTACGGCGGCAACAAGGAAGGCGCCCGCAAGGTTGGTCTTGCGATTGCCGAGGCTGCCAAGAAGGCAAACATTGAAGAGGTCGTGTTTGACCGCGGCGGCTTTGTTTATCATGGCCGCGTGGCTGAGCTCGCCGAAGGCGCCCGTGAGGGCGGTCTGAAATTCTAAGAGAGGAGGGACACTTTTGGCTCGTATTGATGCATCTAAACTGGATCTGCAGGAGAAGGTCGTTCACATCGGACGCGTCTCCAAAACCGTTAAGGGCGGTCGTATCTACAAATTTGCTGCACTGGTAGTCGTGGGTGACGGTAATGGTACCATTGGTTTTGGTATCGGAAAAGCCGGCGAAGTCCCGGACGCTATCCGCAAGGGCATTGAAGATGCGAAGAAGAACATGGTTAAAGTTTCCCTCAAGGGAACCACCATTCCGCACGAAGTCATCGGCAAATTTGGTGCCGGTGAGGTACTGATGAAGCCCGCTCCCCAGGGTACCGGCGTGATTGCCGGCGGCGCTGTCCGTGCCGTTCTGGAGGTCGCCGGTATCAGCGATATCCGTACCAAGTGCCTGCGTTCCAACAATCCCTGCAACGTTGTTACCGCTACCTTCGAGGGCTTGAAGTCCCTGCGTACCGTAGAGGAAGTTGCGGCGATCCGTGGCAAGGACGCAAAAGAAATTTTGGGTTAAGGAGGTAAGCGAACATGGAAAAGACCCTGAAGATCAAGCTGGTAAAGAGCCTGAACGGCCGGCTGGAGAAGCAGATCGCCACCGCTTACTCCCTGGGCCTCAAAAAGATCGGTCAGACCACGGAGCAGCCCGATAACGCTGCCACCCGCGGTAAGATCAAGACCATTTCTCACCTGATTGAGGTAACCGAATAAGCAAGGAGGTGCAGCTATTATGAAACTGAATGAGCTTTCTCCGGCTGCCGGCAGCACCCATAAGGGCTACCGTGTAGGTCGCGGTGCCGGTTCCGGCAACGGCAAGACCGCCGGCAAAGGTCATAAGGGACAGAACGCCCGCAGCGGCGGCGGTGTACGCCCCGGCTTTGAAGGCGGTCAGATGCCCCTGCAGAGACGTATTCCCAAGCGCGGCTTTAAGAACATCTTTGCCACCAAGTACGCCAGCGTGAATGTTGAGGTCCTTGCCCGTTTTGAAGATGGTACCGTGGTAGACACCAAGGCGCTGCAAGATGCAGGTATTGTAAAGAAGACCTACGACGGCGTGAAGTTCCTGGGTCGCGGCGAGGTGACCAAGAAGCTGACCGTTAAAGCAGCCGCTTTCTCCGAAGGTGCTAAGAGCAAAATTGAGGCAGCCGGCGGAAAGGCAGAGGTGGTATAATGTTCCAGACATTACGGAACGCATGGAAAATTGAGGATCTCCGCAAGAAGCTCCTGTTTACCCTGCTGATTCTGGTAATCGTGCGGCTTGGCTGTGCCATTCCCGTACCGTTTCTGGATCCCAGCCGACTGCAGGAGATGCTGGACAGCACACAGGGCAACCTTTTGGGGTACCTGAACCTGCTGACCGGTGGTGCCTTTGCTGAGGCAACCCTCTTTGCTCTGGGCGTATCACCCTATATTACGGCTTCCATCGTTATTCAGCTGCTGACCGTTGCGATCCCCTCTTTGGAGCGCATGGCAAAGGAAGGCCCTGATGGACAGAAAAAGCTGAAGAAAATTACCCGTTATTCAACCATCGGTCTGGCGGTGCTTCAGGCGTATGCCTATTACACCCTGCTGCGCAGCAGCCAGTTCAACGCAGTGAAATACACCTCCGGCGCTGCCGGCTGGATCAGCGGAATTGCCATTGTACTGGCATTCTCCGCCGGCGCCATGCTGGTTGTGTGGCTGGGCGAGCGCATTGATGAAAAGGGAATCGGCAACGGTATCTCCCTGATCCTGTTCGCAGGCATCGTGGCGCGGATCCCCAGCCTCATCACCCGTTTGATCGGCTACATCAAGCTGGGCGAATTCTTCCCCAGATACTATGTGCTGGTTCCGCTGGTTGTGATCCTCTTCATTGCGATGATTGCTTTCATCGTACTGATGAACGGCGCAGAGCGCCGTATTCCCGTACAGTATGCCAAGCGTATCGTGGGTCGTAAGCAGTATGGCGGTCAGAACACCTACATGCCCATCAAGGTAAACATGAGCGGCGTTCTCCCCATCATCTTCGCCTCCACCTTCCTTGCCATTCCCGGTACCATTGTCGGTTTTGTAGATCCCAATGCGGAGGGCGGCTTTGCAAAGTTCATCTCCAATGTATTCTCTACCGACAGCATTTGGTATGCGGTCCTGTACTTTGTTCTCATCATCCTGTTCAACTATTTCTATATCGCGATTCAGTATAATCCCATTGAAATGGCAAACAACATTCGCAAGAATAACGGCGCCATTCCCGGTATCCGTCCCGGAAAGCCCACCTCTGATTTTATCAGCCGTATCATTTCCAAGACGACCCTGACCGGCGCACTGATGCTTGCTGCCATCGCTATCCTGCCCATTATTCTGGGTGCTGTAGCGAAGATGAACATTTCCATGGGCGGTACTTCCATCATCATCGTGGTAGGTGTTGCGCTGGATACGGCCCGCAGTCTGGAATCTCAGATGATGATGCGCCACTATAAGGGCTTTTTGGAATAAGCCCCGATAAGAGGAAACAGAATCATGATGAAACTGATTATGTTTGGCCCTCCCGGAGCAGGCAAGGGTACCCAGGCGGATCTCCTGTGCCGCCGCTACGGGATCAAAAAGATCTCCTCCGGAGACGCGCTGCGTGATGTGATCCGCAGCGGCTCCGAGCTGGGAGAGCAGGTAAAAGCCCTGATGGACGAAGGAAAATTTGTGCCCGATGAGATCGTGACCGAGATTATCCGGGATCGGATCAATTCCCCCGACTGCGCCAACGGCTTTATCCTGGACGGTTTCCCCCGAAACCTGAAACAGGCAGAGGAGCTGGTGGGCATGGGCGTCAGAGTAAATAAAGCCCTGCTGATCAATGTACCGGACGAGGTACTGGTAGACCGTGTGCAGGGGCGTGTGATGTGCGACAAGTGCGGCGCCAGCTTTCACTTGAAGAACAATCCGCCTGCTGTAGAGGGAGTTTGCGACAAGTGCGGCGGGCATTTGCAGGCACGCCACGATGATCGTCCCGAAACAGTGCGCGCCCGCCTGAAGGTTTACCACGAGCAGACCGACCCTGTGGTGGATTTCTACCGCGACCGCGGCGTTCTTTCGGAAATCGACGGAACCGCCAGCATTGAAGCTGCCGCTGAAGAAATCCTGAAAATACTGGAGGGATAACGCTGTGATCGTACTGAAGAATTCCAAGGAGCTGGCGCTGATGAAGCAAGCCGGCAAGATCACGGCAGAAGCCCTTTGGGCAGGTGTGCGGGCGTGCAAGCCCGGCACTACCACCTGGGAGATCAACCGTGTGGTGCATGAGACGATTACTTCCCGCGGGGCGACCCCTTCCTTTTTGGGACTGTACGGCTTTCCGGCAGCGGCGTGCATCAGCGTCAATGAGGAGCTGATTCACGGGATACCGGATAAGAAGCATGTCATCAAGGAGGGCGACATCGTAAGCATCGATGTGGGCGCCTGCATCGACGGCTATCACGGAGACTCCGCATATACCGTCGGTGTGGGTGAGATCGCACCCGAAACCAAACAACTGCTGGAGGTCACCCAAGAGTGCCTGAACCGCGGTATTGCGGCGGCGCTGAAGGGAAACCGTTTGGGCGATATCGGCTCGGCGGTGCAGACCTATGCCGAGAGCTATGGCTACGGTGTGGTACGCGAATATGTGGGCCACGGCGTAGGGCGCAAGATGCATGAGGACCCCGAAGTGCCGAACTACGGCCACCCGGGGCGCGGCGTGCGGCTGGCGTCCGGAATGACCATAGCGATAGAACCTATGATAAACCTGAAGGGCGAGGGCGTATATACCCTTGACAACGACTGGACAGTCGTAACGGAAAGCGGCAGCCCCTCAGCCCACTTTGAGCATACCATTGCCATTACCGATAACGGCCCCGTGATACTGACGAAGCTGTGACGCGGGAGGGCGATGAGATGCCGGAGAAAGGAAGTGTGGTGCTTGCCACCGCCGGACGGGACGCCGGAAGGCTCTTTGTACTGCTGGAAAGCAGTGACGGAGAATACCTGCTGGCAGACGGACGGACGCGGCGGCTGAGCCACCCCAAACGCAAGAACCCCCGCCATGTGCAGATGACAGCCCTGCGGCTGACCCCGCAGCAGTACGCTGCTGACGGACGGCTGAGACGCGCGCTGGCAGAGGCGGCACATAGGATCAACGACACCCAACCAGAATGATGAGGGAGGTAAACGCTCACATGTCCAAGCAAGATGTCATTGAGATCGAGGGCGAGGTAGTGGAAGCACTGCCCAATGCCCAGTTCCAGGTACGGCTGCCCAGCGGTCATGTGATCCTGGCACACATCTCCGGCAAGCTGCGCATGAATTACATTCGCATTTTGCCCGGCGATAAGGTAACTGTGGAGATCTCTCCCTACGATCTCACCAAGGGGCGCATCACCTGGCGCTCCAAGTAAGTAAAAAGCAAGCGGCACGGCGATAAACCGTGCAGAACAAAAGGAGGTAAATATCATGAAAGTAAGACCTTCTGTAAAGCCGATGTGCGAAAAGTGCAAGATTATTAAGCGGAAAGGC
This sequence comes from uncultured Oscillospiraceae bacterium, assembly GCA_900552845.1. GTDB lineage: Bacteria > Bacillota > Clostridia > Oscillospirales > Ruminococcaceae > Angelakisella. The sequence continues at coordinate 4,888 of USBC01000048.1, forward strand.
CGCATTATGGTCATCTGCGATAATCCCAAGCATAAGCAGCGTCAGGGCTAAGAGTAACGAAACGGAGGTGTACTAAAGAATGGCAAGAATTGCTGGTGTAGACCTGCCTCGTGAAAAGCGGGTCGAGATCGCACTCACCTATATCTACGGCATCGGCCGTAAGACTGCCAACGACATTCTGGCTGCCACCGGCGTCAATCCCGACACCCGTGTGAAGGATATGACCGAGGAGGACGAAGCCAAGATCCGTGAGTATATCGACCACCACCTGATCGTCGAGGGCGACAAGCGCCGCGATGTGGCGCTGAACATCAAGCGTCTGGTGGAGATCGGCTGCTATCGCGGCGTTCGCCACAGAAAGGGACTGCCTGTACGCGGTCAGCGCACCAAGACCAATGCGCGCACCCGTAAAGGCCCCGCCAAGACCATTGCGAATAAGAAGAAGTAAGGAGGGAAATCGAATATGGCTAAACAGGTAGCGAAAAAGGCTGTGATCCGCCGTCGTCGTGAGAAGAAGAATATCGAGCGCGGCGCCGCCCATATCCAGTCCAGCTTCAATAATACCATCGTCACTCTGACCGATACGCAGGGCAACGCACTGTCCTGGGCTTCCGCAGGCGGCCTCGGTTTCCGCGGCTCCCGTAAGTCCACTCCCTTTGCTGCCCAGACTGCCGCTGAGGTGGCTGCCAAGGCTGCTATGGAGCACGGTCTGAAGAGCGTAGAGGTTTATGTAAAGGGCCCCGGTCAAGGCCGTGAAGCCGCGATCCGCGCGCTGCAGGCTGCCGGTCTGGAGGTCACCATGATCAAGGACGTCACCCCCATTCCCCACAATGGCTGCCGTCCGCCCAAGAGAAGACGCGTATAATAGGAGGAAAAAAAGATGGCAAGATATACAGGTCCTGTATGCAGACTTTGCCGTCGTGAGGGCAAAAAGCTGTTCCTGAAAGGCGACAGATGCTACTCCGATAAGTGCGCCGTAGGCCGCAGACAGTCGGTTCCCGGTCAGCACGGCAAGTCCCGCAAGAAGGTTTCTGAGTATGGCACGCAGCTGCGCGCCAAGCAGACCGCCCGTCGCTACTATGGCGTTATGGAAAACCAGATGCTGAAGTACTTCGACATGGCGGAGCGTATGCCCGGTAAGACCGGCGAAAATCTGCTGAGCATTCTGGAGCGCAGACTGGATAACGTGGTTTATCGTCTGGGCTTTGCCGCTTCCCGCAAGGAAGCCCGTCAGCTTGTCCGTCACGGTCATTACATCCTGAACGGCAAGAAGGCGAATATCCCCTCTATCCTGGTGAAGATGGGTGATGTTATTTCCGTTGCTGAGAGCAGCCGCAACTCCGACAAGATCAAGCTTGTTACCGAGGCTAACGCTTCCCGTCCTGTTCCCCAGTGGCTGGATGCTGACAAGAACCAGCTGACCGCTAAGGTTGTCCGCCTGCCCGCCCGTGAGGACGTTGACATGGACATCGAAGAGCAGCAGATCGTTGAGTTCTACAGCAAATAATGCTTGACCCGACGAACAATGTCAGTTTGGGAAGGTACAGTACGCTAAAAGCTGAATCAAGGAGGGAAATGAATGGTCAAAATTATCGAGCCTAAGATCGAAACAGCAGAGCTTCGTCCCGATGGCAGCTACGGTAAGTTTATTGCCGAGCCGCTGGACCGTGGCTTTGGCATTACCCTGGGCAACAGTCTCCGCAGGGTTCTGCTCTCCTCGCTTCCCGGCGTGGCCGTTTCTTCCATTAAGATCGACGGCGTCCAGCATGAGTTTTCCACCATTCCCGGTGTAAAGGAAGATGTTGTAGAAATTATCCTGAACATCAAGGGACTGATCGCCAAGCTCCATGGTGAGGAGCCAGTAACGGTACACATCGCCGCCGAGGGCGAATGCGAAGTGACCGCAGGCTGCATCACCGGCAGCAGCGAGGTGGAGATTCTGGACCCGACAATGCACATTGCGACGCTGGCGGAGGGCGCCAAGCTGAACATGGAGCTGGTTCTGCAAAAGGGTCAGGGCTATGTTTCTGCCGACCGCAACAAGCAGCTGAACAACGGTGCGGCGCCGGTGGGTACCATCTTTACCGATAGTATCTATACACCGGTTTTGAAAGTGAATTACTCGGTGGAGAACACCCGAGTAGAACAGATTACCGACTATGACAAGCTGACCCTGGAGATTTGGACCGACGGTACCATTTCTGCCAAAGAGGCTGTCAGCTTGGCTGCCAAGATCCTCAATAGACAACTCAATCACTTTGTTGAACTGAGCGACGAAGTGAATGCCACCGAGATCATGGAAAAGAAGGAAGAATCCGGCAAGGATAAGGTTCTTGAGATGACCATTGAAGAGCTTGACCTTTCTGTTCGCGCTTTCAACTGTCTGAAGCGTGCCGGCGTCAACTCGGTAGGCGATCTGATCAACAAATCGCCTGAAGAGATGATGAAGGTCCGCAATCTCGGCAAAAAGTCGCTGGAGGAAGTTATGGGCAAATTGGAGGCTCTGGGCTTCAATCTGCACAGCGACGACGAATAAAAGGTAAGGAGTGATATAAATGCCAGGTGCCAGAAAACTGGGTAGAACCACTGACCATAGAAAAGCGATGCTCCGTGCCATGGTGACCTTCCTGCTGGAGAACGGTAAGATCGAGACGACCGTGACCCGTGCCAAGGAAGTACGCGCAATGACGGAGAAAATGATCACCATTGCCAAGGCAGATGACCTTCACTCCAAGCGTCAGGTCTATTCCTACATCACCAAGGAAACTGTCGCAAAGAAGGTTATGGATGAGATCGCGCCGAAGTATGCCGACCGCAACGGCGGCTATACCCGCATCATCAAGATCGGTCCCCGCCGCGGCGACGCCGCTGAGATGGCGATCATCGAGCTGATCTGATCTTATTGCAGGCAACTGTAAAGGAAAATCCCCGCTTCAGCAATGGAGCGGGGATTTTTGCGGGGTGCGCCCAAAAGAGAAAGCAAAAAGCACGGGCTGTTTTGACAAGAAAGGGGAAAAATGCTATATTGACGGTAGAAAAAGGGAGGGGAGAAAATGAAACAACGGACGCACAGAGGACTGGTGCTGATAGTCTGCCTGCTGATAGTGCTGACGGCTGCCTGCGGAGAACGGCAGCCGAACACACTCGGTTCGCCTGCAACAGAGAAGTCGGAAGGGTTGGCACCTCCCAGCGCCATAGAGCCGCCTCAGCCACCGAAGGAGGAAAAGCCGGTGGATACCGGCTATCTGGAGGAGTTGGAGGTGCATTGCGGACAGTATGAGGGGCTGTATCATCTGTGGGTGGAGACCGACAAGGAAAGCATGCAAGCCCTGACCGTAAAGCAATATAAAAACTACACCTTCCGTACGGGCGCCAAGGGCGGAGAGACGCCCATGACGGAGGCAGATGGCGAGAAACAGACGGTGTATTGGACGACCTTTGTTTTTCCGGACGGAACAGGGCTGTGCTGGCACGGCGGCAACTGGCAGTGGGGCAGCTATGGTACACTGGACGAAAGCCTGCGAGTGCCGGAGCCGATCTATCACATCGGCAGCGAGGACGACGACAGCAAGGAAGTGAGCGTTACTCCGTGGTCGACAGCGGAGAACACAGAAAATGAGGCAGGATAACACCGCTATGCGCGAGGAAGGAAATGAGCAGATGCAGGAGTTGAAGATCGGGCGGGTCTACCGCCACTTCAAAGGAGATTACTATGTGACAGAGGGAGTGGCGAACCACTCCGAAAGCGGGGAGCCGTATGTCATTTACCGCAAGCTGTACGGAGACGGCGGACTGTGGATACGACCGTTGGAGATGTTTCTGAGCCGCATAGATCGGGAAAAATATCCGACGGTAGAGCAGGAATACCGATTTCAGCTTCAGGAGATCCCCAGCGTGGCGGAGCATTGAACGGGAAATTGTTTAATGGGAATGGCTGGACGATGCAAAAAATCTGCACCGCAGCAGAGAACCCCAAAACACAAAAAAGCGGCAGCCGGCGGGCTGTCGCTTTTTGACGATTATTCGTGCTGCCATATCAGGCGGGAAACGGGAACAGCGGAGATTACTCGGCCTGCAGTGCCTGCCGGTACAGCTCCCCCTTGCGGTAGCCGGTTTCTTTGGCGATTTGTCTGGCAGCGTCGCTGAGAGAGGCCCCATCGGCAGCCAATCGACGAACAAGCCCAACGGCTTGCTCCATAGTCACTTGATCAGATGAACCGCTTTCTTCGGCACCTGCAACGATGAGAACATACTCCCCGCGCGGCTCCCGCTGCGTATATTCTGCCGCTGCCGCGGCAAGGGTGGTACGGCACAGCTCCTCATGCAGCTTGGTCAATTCCCGACATAGCGTGACGGGGCGATCGCCCAGTCCCTCCAGCAGCGCCGCAAGGGTTTGCCGCAGACGATGGGGCGCTTCGTAAAAGATAAGGGTGTGCGGCAAACGGGAAACCATCTGCAAGGCAGCGTCCCGTTCCCCTTTTTTTATCGGCAGAAAACCTTCAAATAAAAAACGATCGGTGGGTAAGCCACTGGCGGCAAGCGCTGTCATGGCGGCAGTGGGCCCCGGCACGGTGGCAAGGGGAATGTTGTTGTCATGACAGAGCGAGACCAGCCCTTCGCCGGGGTCACTGATGCAGGGCATACCCGCATCGGTGACAATGGCGCCGTTTTCACCGTTCATCAGCCGCTGCAAAAGCTCCGGCCCACGGGAGGCGGCATTATGCTCGTGGTAGCTGATAAGGGTTGCCCGTATTTCAAAATGATTGAGCAGCTTGAGGGTGACACGGGTGTCCTCGGCGGCAATAAAATCGACCGACTTGAGCACCTCGATGGCATGCGGGGAAAAATCGCTCAAATTCCCAATCGGGGTTCCTACGATATACAAGGTTCCCATACGCACCAGTTCCTTTACAAAGAGAATAATAATAGAAAATTATACAATCCGATATATTACTTTCATTTCATCAGAGTAGCTGCCGTCTGCATTTTCCATGATGAGCGGCGGCTCTACCGTCAGCCCGGGCTTGCCGCCTGCCTTTCCTTCGGCAAGAAAAAGCCACGGGGCTTTCTCCGGTCGCTGCTGTACCCACCGCAGGCGCTTCGGCTCCAGCCTGTTCTGCCGCAGGGCGGAAAGCACATCAGTCAAGCGCTCCGGACGCTGGCACAGGCAGAAGCGCCCGCCATATTGCAGCAGCCATGCCGCTGCCGCGCAGACCTCCTCCAGTGTGCAGCTTTCCTGCTGCTCGTGGCGGGCACGGCGCCTGCTGTCCTCCGGACAGAGAAATCCGGTTCCGGCAGAAAAATAGGGCGGATTGCAGGTGACCAGCCGGAAGCTGTGTGCCGGCAGCAGCGTGCGAATATTACGCAGATCACCTGATACAGGCGTGAAACCGGTAAGGGAGGAAACTGCTGCGGTTCGGTGCATAAGAGCCACAGCATCGGGGGAAAGCTCCACCGCCGTGACAGAACGGGGCGGACGTTCCCGCCGCAGCATAAGCAAGCCGATAATGCCGCAGCCGGCGCATAAATCGCAAACAGTATCAATACCGCGCACTGCCGCAAAGTGCTCCAACAAAAAGGCGTCGGTGCCAAAGCGGTGGGTGTCATCAATAGCGATTTGAATGGTATCGGACAAATTTTCCCATTGCATGGAAGCCGCTTCCTCCTTTGCGGTTAGTATCAACAGTATAACACACATTGAACAAAATCGGAAGAATAGATTTGGCATAAAAGAACGGGACTTTTTCGAAAATTCCGCAAAAAATAACTTGACAAGCAGTTTCGGATATGATAATATAAACAAGCTGTCACCTACGCGGTGGACAGCAGGCCGCACCTTGAAAATTGAACAGCATTCACTTGAAATTGATTAAAAGATCAATGGAGAGTCCTTGTAAATTCTAAGAGA
>USBC01000049.1 GCA_900552845.1 uncultured Oscillospiraceae bacterium
TATCTGAAAGACCCGGAGAACAAGCAGCGCTGGATTATCGACGAGGAAGCTGCCGCCGTTGTGCGCCGCATCTTCCGTATGGTCATTGACGGCAAGGGTGTGTACCAGATCGCGGATATTCTGTCCGAGGAAAAGGTACTCTGCCCGTCTGCCTACCTTGCCGCAAAGGGTGTCGGCAACCGCAGGAACAACAAGTTTGAAGATCCCTATCGCTGGTGGGGTACGACGGTGAGCTACATTCTCGCCCGCGTGGAGTACATGGGGCATACCGTCAATTTCAAAACCTTTAAGACCTGCTACCGGGACAAGCACCGCAAGCAGGCTCCCAAAGAGGACTGGAAAATCTTTGAGAACACCCACGAAGCCATCATTGACAAGACTACATGGGAAACCGCGCAGAAGCTCCGCAGGACGATCCGGCGCGGTGACCGCAATAAAGAGCCGAACCCGCTGACCGGGCTGCTCTACTGCGGCGAGTGCGGCGCTAAAATGTATAACGAGCGCAGCGATGGGGACGCATACCACAAGACCCCGAAGGATAACTACGTTTGTGCTTCCTACCGCAAGAAAACGACCTCCTGCACCATTCACTTTATCCGCTCGGAGATCGTCCGCGACCTGATTCTGGACGCGCTGCGGAATGTAGCAACCTATGCTAGAGCCAACAAGGAGGATTTTGAGCAGCTTGTGATGCAGACCACCTCCGACGCGAGAAAGCGCAGTCTGCAAAGCGGCAGGACGGAGCTTGACCGTATCATGCGCCGCACAAACGAGCTGGACACGCTGCTGCAAAAGCTCTATGAGGACTACGCCCTCGGACGCTTGCCGGAGAAGCGGCACGCAAAGCTCTCCGCGCAGTATGAAGCGGAGCAGGCACAGCTTGAGCAGCGCAGCGCTGAGCTGATGGAGCAGATGAACGCAGAACAGGAAGAAAGCGTCAATGTTGACCGCTTCATGGAGCTGGTAGACCGCTATACGGACTTCGCCGAGCTGACCACGCCCATGCTCAATGAGTTTATCGACAAAGTGATCGTCTACGAGCGCAGGAAGATCAACCGCTATCAGTACGACCAGAGAATCGAGATTTACTTCAATTTCATCGGCAAGGTGACGCTGCCGGAGGAAGAAACGGAAGCCGCGCCGGAAGCCCCCAAAACGCTTCACGTTGCCAGCAATTCCAGCTTTGCGCCCATCGGGGACTACCTCTCCGCGCAGACAGCCGCAGCGATTGCGCTGCCGTTCTCCAAGGTGGAGGAACTGACCGGCAAGCCGCTTTGCAAGTCGGCGTACAAGTACGCTTCCTATTGGTATCCGGCGCAGGACAGACCGCTTTCCAATACCATCTACAACGCAGGATATGACGTTGACCGCGTAGATTTAGCTGCCGGGATCGTGTATCTGACGAAAGCCGCATAATTGAACGAACACCCCGCACCGTGCGTTTACAGAACGCATGGTGCGGGGTGTTTTTGCGTTTTCAGCGGTTTTAGGCGGGATATTCGATGCCCTGTACGCAGGACGCACCTTTGCGCTTCACGGAATCGGACGATAACCAGCTAAACCGCAAAAGGTCACGCGAAACCACGCACCGGCTGTACTGTGCCGTGAATCGCGGAACGGTGCAATCCATACGCGCAGACGGCAGATACTTCACGAATCCGGCAAGCATTGATTTTTTCCCGCTTGATTCTAAGCCCCTTTTCTCCGAAAATCACTGCAAATTCAGCTCGTTCGCAAAGTGTTTACAGTTTCATTTGAAAAACCATCTTGACAATATTCATCGGATTTGATGTTTTACCGGTAAAGAGAAGTCCTCTCACCAATACGGACGAAGCGAGAGAAATTTGCAGTGAAAGCGTTGAGTTCGCACAAAGATTTACAAAAAGTTTGCAATATTAGGAGATGGTGCAAGGGAAACGGGCTTCGCGGCGGTTGGGGTGCAGGAGACCGGTTTGTCGAGGAATATCCCTGGCGTAGGCGGAGCCTTTCCCTTGCACAGCTGCCTTAGGTATATTATAATGACAGGTGAAGGTGAGGTGTGTTTTTGCTATGACAACGCTGTTCGACTATCTGCTTTGGCGGGGCGATCTGCCGCTTGCCGCCGATCCCATTAATGAAGTGGACGGAGTCATTCTGGCACGGCTTTCCTATATGCCCTTTGAGCGCATTTTGGAGCGGGAAAGCACCCAACCCATCACGGTAGAGGAGACCGCACGCCGTCTGCTGGCGCTGCCGGATATCGAAACGGCGGTGCGGCGGCGCGGTGATACCGACCTTTTGCGGGCACTGGCGGAAAGCCCCCGCTTCGGCCGTATGGCGCTAAGTGCCTATGCCGACCATCTGGATTCCGAAAGCCAGACCCAGTTTTCTGCCATTACCGTGGCACTGGAGCCGGAGCATACCGCCGTTATTTACCGCGGCACCGATAACACCCTCATCGGCTGGAAAGAGGATTTCAATATGGGCTTTGTCTGCCCGGTGCCGGGGCAGCTTTTGGCGGTAGACTATCTGCAGAGGGCTGCGGAGCGCTTCTCCGGTCGGCTGACGGTCTGCGGGCACTCTAAGGGCGGGAATTTTGCGGTTTACGCTGCGGCGTTCTGCGGCGAGACGGTGCAGCGCCGCATCGGGACGGTCTATAATTTTGACGGTCCCGGATTTGACGGCACGGTACTGACGCAGGAGGGCTACCGGCGGGTCTGCGACCGGATTCAAACCTATGTGCCGCAGTCCTCGGTGGTTGGCATGCTGCTGGGGCATGAGGAAAGGTACACCATCGTCCACAGTGAGCAGACCTTTTTGCAGCAGCACGATACCTACTCCTGGGAGGTGCAGCGAAAGGGCTTTCACTGTATGGATACCGTGGACAACAGCAGCCGCTTTGTAGATTACACGCTGAAGGCATGGCTGGCGGAGATGACTCCCGCCCAGCGGGAGCAGTTTGTGGACGCCATTTACGAGGTGATGCGGCAGACCAACGCCCGCACCCTGCGGCAGATGAATGAAAACTGGTTTGCCAGTGCCACCAGCATGCTGCACTCTGCAAAAAACATGGACGAGGAGACCCGTCGGGCGGTAACGCACGCTTTGGGACTTTTGGTACGCGCAGCCCGTGACGGGCTGTACCATGTGGTGCAGGATCAGCAGGAAAGCGATAAGCCGCAGAATTAAAGTCGAATCAAGACCGGATTTGGATAGAACGGGGATGCGGCAGGGGAGCCGCCCGCAGGGCGACCCGTCCTTGCGGGACGGGTCGGACGGGGCTTTGCCCCGTCCGGCGGCGGGCTGCGCCCGCCGCCCTGCGGGCGGGTCTTCCTGCTGCCCCACGCCCTGCCGGAGCCCGCATAAACCATATCCCAAAAACCGAGAGAGAAGCAGAAAGGCGGCGTGAAGCGATGAAATTCTTCGTACATACCCAAAAGCCCTACCCCGTGGTGATGGCTCATGATCTTTTTGACTGCCTTGGGGAGATGGTGCTGCAGCTGCACCCCCGCTGCAAAGTAGCGCTGCTGTGCGATGACTATGTTTACTCGGAGTACGGGCAGCAGGTCGTGCGGGCTCTGGAAAGCGAAAGCTACCGCCCCTGCCACATTGCACTGCCTGCCGGTGAAGCCTGCAAAGCATGGGCTGTACTGGGTGAGGTGCTGGAAACGCTGGCGGTGGAAGGCTTTACCCGCGGCGACCTGCTGCTGGCGCTGGGCGGCGGCAGTACCTGCGACCTTGGCGGGCTGGCGGCGGCGCTGTATCACCGCGGCATGGGAGTGGTTTATCTTCCTACAACGCTGCTTGCCGGTGTCGATGCCGCCATCGGCGGAAAAACGGCGGTGGACCTGCCTGCCGGGAAAAACCTTGCCGGTGTGATCCGGCAGCCGCTGGCAGTCATTTTTGACGAGAACTGCCTGGATACGCTGTCCGAGGAAGCAATGGCGGATGGCATGGCGGAAGCCATCAAGACCGGCATTCTGGCGGGAGACAAGCTGTGGGAACTGGTGAACGATCCCGACCCCTTTTACACCTCCATCATGGAGCACTGCGCCGAGTACAAGGCGCAGGTGGTCGCTGAGGACGAGCTGGATAACAACTGTCGGCTGGCACTTAATTTGGGGCATACCGTCGGGCACGCCATAGAGCGGCACAGCGACTACACCGTTACTCACGGCAAGGCGGTGGCAATCGGCCTGGCGACGATGGCGCGCGCCGGAGCGGCGCTGGGCTGGTGCTGCTCCGAGACTGCCGAGCAAATTCTGTCGGCGCTGCGGCTGCACGGCTTGCCGGTGCGGTATGACTGCCGCCCCGAGGAGCTGCTGCCCTACCTGTGGGGCGATAAAAAGCGGCAGGGTGAGACGCTGACGGCGGTGCTGCCCCTCTCCATCGGCAGGTGCGCCCTGAAAAAGATGGATCAGACGCAGCTTTTGCAGCTGCTGCGGAAGGGGCTGTGACCCCTTTCCGGGAAGCTGTATTTTGAGAAGAAACACCGAGGGACGGGCGCCGCAGGCGTTTCGGGCTATGCCCGAATCCGGCGGCAAAGCCGCCGAGACCGCCGGAGGCGGTCTGCCTGCGGCGCCCATACCGTCCCGCGGCTTGCAGAAAGCCCTGCGAGGGGAGTTGTTCTACCCTCCCCGGGCAGAAACAACATAACCGGGAGGAGGTATCGCCATGCGGTACGGATTGATCGGGTATCCATTGGGACACAGCTTTTCTCCGCTGCTGCATCGGCGGCTGGCGGATATCGACTATGAGCTTTTCCCGCTGCCGGAGGAGCAGTTTGAGGCATTTATGGCGGCACGGGATTTCTCAGCGGTTAATGTAACCATTCCCTACAAGCAGCGGGTGCTGCCTTATTGCGACCGTCTTACCCCGGCGGCACAGCGCTGCGGCAGCGTCAACCTGCTGAAAAAAGAGCGGGACGGCACCCTGACCGGCGACAACACCGATCTGGCGGGTCTTACCTTTCTGCTGCGGCAGAACGGCTGGGAGCTGACCGGTAAAACGGTGGTGATTCTGGGCAGCGGCGGTACGGGACATACTGCAAAAGCTGCGGCGGCGGAGCTGGGGGCTGCCGAGATCGCCGTGGTAAGCCGCAGCGGAGAGTTGAACTATCAGAACCTTTCCGACCGGTTCGGCTGCCGATCCTTCTTTCTTATTAACACCACTCCGGTGGGAATGTCGCCCGGCTGCAATGCAACACCACTGGATCTGCGGGAATTCCCGCAGTGTCTTGGGGTCGCCGATGTGGTCTACAATCCCCTGCGCACCCGACTGTGCCAGCAGGCGGCTGCGCTCGGCATTCCCGCATGCGGGGGACTTTTGATGCTGGCGGCGCAGGCGGCTGCGGCGGAATATGCCTTTGGTGCAGCCGTGCCGAAACCGGAGACGGTGCTGCGGGTCTGCGGCGAGCTGCGGCGGGAGCAGGAAAATCTGGTGCTGATCGGAATGCCGGGCAGCGGAAAGACGACCGTCGGGCAGCGGGCGGCAAGGCTGATGGATCGGGAATTCATCGACTGCGACGAGCGCTACCTTGCCGAATACGGTATCCTGCCGGAGGAGGAGCTCCTGCAAAACGGCGAGCCATATTTCCGGCAGCGGGAGACTGCGCTGCTGCAAAAGCTCTCTCTGCAAAACGGCTGTGTTATTGCGGCGGGCGGTGGTGCGGTGCTGCGTGCCGAAAATGTTTCTCTGCTGCGTCAGAACGGGCGGCTGTGCCTGCTGCAGCGCCCTACGGCACTGCTGGCGCGGGAGGGCAGACCCCTTTCCCGCGATCTGCCGGAGCTGTACCGGCAGCGGCTGCCGCTGTACCTTGCGGCGGCGGATTTTACCGTGATGAATGACGGGCTGCCGCAGGATACGGCGGCTCGTCTGGTGCGGGAATTTGCTTTGATTTGAAAAAGCGGGTGCGGACAGCAGGCCGCCCCGCAGGGACGCCGGCGCAGCCGGCGGGTCGCGGCATTTGCCGCGGCTCAGCGCCCGCCCCCGGTGGGGGCGGGCGCTGCCCTGCGGGGCAGCTCTGCCGGGTCGGAAGCCCTGCCGAATATAAAAACGGGGAGGAAAATTCCCTCCCTGTTTTTCACAAGAACTGACGAAATGGGGGAAATCCATGAAGCTGTTTATCATCAACGGGCCGAACCTGGATATGCTGGGGATTCGGGAGCCGGAGATTTACGGGAAGGAAAGCTATGCCAATCTGGAGCAGTACCTGCACCGGAATGCCGCTGAGCTGGGGCTGGAGATCGAGGTGTTTCAGTCCAACCACGAGGGTGCACTCATTGATGAGATCCACCGCGCATATTTTGAAAAGGCGGACGGTATCATCATCAATGCCGGCGGCTACACCCACACCAGTATCGCACTGATGGACGCCTTGCTTTCGGTCTCGCTGCCGGTCATTGAGGTGCATCTTTCCGATCCCGGCAGCCGTGAGGAATTCCGGCACCGCAGCTATGTGGCGATGGCGGCAAGAGCAAGCGTGGTGGGGCTGGGCTTTAAGGGCTATCGCCGCGCTATGGAGCTTTTGAGGGCGATGGCTGGACGCTGATTTACCATCGGCGGTATTTTGCAGATGCAAGCCAAAACAAAAGCCTCAAAAAGCCTTTGATTTAGCGGAAAATCACATTGACTTCACCAATGCAGCGTGATAAAATTAGGAACATATTTTTTGGAGAAAGCATAAGCTTTTCGCCGCAAGGGAGTGAATTCTGATGAGCAATATTCCGGAGCTGTTCGGCAGTCTTGTTTTTAACGACACAGTGCAGCAAAAGCGCCTGCCCCACGATACCTACCGCCGCCTGCGGCAGATCATCGCCAGCGGGGAGCCGCTGGACGCCGCCGTTGCCGATGTCATCGCCAATGTGATGAAGGCGTGGGCGCTGGATCACGGCGTGACCCACTTTACCCACTGGTTCCAGCCGATGACCGGCATCACCGCTGAAAAGCACGACAGCTTTTTGACCCCTGCGGGCGGCGGCGTCATCATGGAATTCTCCGGCCGCGAGCTGATAAAGGGCGAGCCGGACGCCAGCAGCTTCCCCAGCGGCGGACTGCGTGCCACCTTTGAGGCGCGCGGCTATACGGCATGGGACCCCACCAGTCCCGCTTTTATCAAAGATGACTGCCTGTATATCCCCACCGCCTTTTGCAGCTATACCGGCGAAGCACTGGATAAGAAAACCCCTCTGCTGCGCAGTATGCACGCTCTGAACCGCGAGGCGGTGCGATTTTTGCACGCAATGGGCTGGGAGGATGTGACCGCCGTAGTCCCCACCGTAGGTGCGGAGCAGGAATATTTTCTGATCCCCAAGGAGCTGTATGAGCGGCGCCGTGACCTGCGCTATACGGGACGCACCCTCTTCGGTGCGATGGCACCCAAGGGGCAGGAGCTGGACGACCATTACTTCGGTACCATCAAGCCCCGCGTCCGCGCCTATATGAAGGAGCTGGACGAGGAGCTGTGGAAGCTGGGCGTAATGGCAAAGACCGAGCACAACGAGGTAGCGCCCTCCCAGCATGAGCTGGCGCCCTTTTTTACCACCACCAATATTGCCGCCGACCACAACCAGCTGACGATGGAGCTGATGCAGCGCATTGCGCAGAAGCACGGCATGGTGTGCCTTTTGGCGGAAAAGCCCTTTGCCGGAGTGAACGGCAGCGGCAAGCATAATAACTGGTCGCTGGTGACCGATACCGGACGAAACCTGCTGGACGGGGGCAGCGACCCTGCCGGCAATCTGACCTATCTGCTGACGCTGGCGGCGGTGATCGCCGCAGTGGACGAATACCCGGCGCTGCTGCGCATTACCGTGGCGACCGCCGGCAACGACCACCGACTGGGCGCCAGTGAAGCGCCGCCTGCCATTCTTTCCATCTTTTTGGGCGATGCCCTGCAAAGCACCCTGATGCAGGCAGCCTGTGGGGATGGCTGTACCGCCGCCGCCCGCCGGGAGCTGGAGATGCGGGTGCCGGTGATGCCCCATCTGCGGCAGGACGACAGCGACCGCAACCGCACCTCGCCCTTTGCCTTTACCGGCAACAAGTTTGAATTCCGTATGCTGGGCAGCAGTCAGTCCATCAGCGACCCCAACACCGTGCTGAATACTGCCGTGGCGGAGATGCTGGGACGCTTTGCCGACCGGCTGGAGCAGGGCACAGACCGGGAGAGCACTGCCCGTACCCTTTTACAGGAAACGCTGGAGCAGCACGGAAGAATTCTCTTTAATGGGGACGGCTACAGCGAGGAATGGCGGCAGGAGGCGGCGCGCCGGGGGCTTTTGAACCTGCGTACCGCGCCGGAGGCCTTTGCCCACCTGACCGAGGAAAAGAATGTAGCGCTGTTTGCCGAACACGGCATCTTTACCGCCGCGGAGCTGGCAAGCCGGCAGGAGATCCACTACGAGACCTATGCCAAGTGTATCCGCATAGAAGCCGCCACCATGGTGGAGATGGTGCGGCGGGAGATCCTGCCCGCCGGTCAGGCGGCGCTGCGGGAACTGGGGCAGACCAGCCGCGCCAAGCAGGAGATCAGCCCGTTGTTGAGCTGCAAAGCCGAGGAGCTTTTGGGCACTCAAATTGCCAACTACAACGATATGCTGCTTGCCGGCTGCACCGTACTGGAAAACCTGCTGCGGGAGTTCCCCGGCGGCGCCGAGGAGCAGAAGGCGCTGTACAGCCGCGATCAGCTGCTGCCCGCCATGGCGGAGCTGCGGCAAACCGCCGATGCTTTGGAGGCAATGACCCCCGCCCATCTGTGGCCGATACCGACCTACGGCGAGCTGCTGTATGGGGTATAAGCTGACAAATTAACCAAAACAGAAGCCGTCCTTTTGGCAACAGAGGACGGCTTTTTATGGTTTGTTTACAAAATGCACCCATTATGCAGTTTACAGACGCCTAAAATAAAGGTATTATTAGGATATAAAGGAAGCGAAGTCGGCATCATAGCATACATCATAGGAACCTTGTATTTGATCCCGTAAGCATTGTTTATTGAGATTGGAGGAAGCGGTATGAAAAAGAGACTGATCCTGCCGGTGGCTGCACTGGTGCTGTTGCTGCTGGCAGGCTGCGGAAAAGAGCCGGCTGCCGCCGGGCTGAGCGATGAGGAATTCCACCGGTATTTTGCCGAGGACTATGCCAGACCGATGAGCAGCATCACCGAAATCACCGAGGAAAATGGCGGGTGGAGCCTGAAAACCGATTCCGGTGCTTCCATTACCGCCATGAAAGACGGAACGGTGGTCTATGCCAGTGACAACGGCTGGAACTACGGCTACGGCAGGCTGGTGCTGGTGCAGCAGGAGGATTGCTATCTGCTGTATGCTCATTGCTCCCAGGTGGCGGTGAAAACCGGCGACACTGTGAAGCAGGGCGACAAGCTCGGAGAAGCCGGCAGCACCGGACATACCGATAACAGTATCCAACTGGGGGTGTACCGCTTCCCGCTGGAGGAGCTATCGCCGGTGACCGATGCTGACGGCACCGTAACCGGATTTACGGTAAACGGAGAAGAACCCCTCATCGGAACAGAATAACAGAGGATAAAACTGCGGAGCTGTGGCAAAGTGTTTTTGCTGCAGCTCCGTTTTTGCGCTTGTTTACGGTTATTTGATCTCCTGCTCCAAGGCATCGAATTCCGGTGTGGAGAAAAATTCGCCGAGGGTGATCTCTAAACCGTCACAGATCATCTTGATGGTCGCCAGCTTGGGGTTCTGGCTTTTCCCATATAGGACATTCTTGATGCTGGAGGGCGGCAGCGCCGAAAGGGTCGCCAGCCGGTTGATGCTGATATTCCGCTCCCCGCACAGGCGGAGAATACGGGCGGAAACGGCTTTTTGTAATACCATCATTTGATCTCCTGCTCCAAGGCGTCGAATTCCGGTGTGGAGAAAAATTCGCCGAGGGTGATGCCGAAGCCGTCGCAGAGTTTTTTGAGGGTGACGACCCCGGGATTTTGGCTTTCACCGTTCAGAATACTTTTGACCGTTGCCTGCGGGACGGCGGCGTAATTGCTGATGCCGTTGGGGGTAAAGCCTTTTTCCCGACAAAGCTGCCGGATCCGTGCGGCGACTGCCTGCTGTGTATTCATGGCGTTTCCCCCTTTGGCTTAGTGATATATCATCGGTTTAATGATAAGTCACTATGCTAAGGCGTATTAGTGATACTTCACTAACTCAAAAAATTATGTTAGAATTAGTGATAAATCGCTATGGTGGAGGAAACATTATGGATAAGGCAAAAACCTGCTGCATTATCGGCGGGACAAACAAGAAAAACGACACTGATAACCCACAGGAACAGTTTATGTGGCGGATCATGGGAGAAATTCTGCGGCTGTACCGGCAGTGGGTACGCACCTTTTTGTGCGGCATGGCGGCGGGAGCGGAAACAGCGGCGGCGGAGGCAGTACTGGCACTGCGGGACAGCACGCTGTCCGACCTGCGGTTGGTTGGGGTACTGGCATGGGAGGAACGCACCAACAATTGGTCGGAGCCTGACCGTGACCGCTTTTTTGCGGTGATGGAACGGTGTGATGAGGAGATCATGCTGCAAACCGCCTATACCGAGGGGGCTTTGGAGCGGCAGCGGGAGTATTTGCTGCAAAACAGCGAGTATCGGTTATTTGCAGAGTAAGCAAAACCCCCGTCCCGATTTTTTTCGGGGCGGAGGAGGTTTGCAGGGGAGGGGGGGCCCCCCCCCCCCCGGCGCCGCCCCCCCCCCCCCCCGCCGAGGTGCCCGGCGGCGGCAATTATGAATTTACGTTTGAAAACTTCAT
>USBC01000050.1 GCA_900552845.1 uncultured Oscillospiraceae bacterium
GATTATTCTGATATTTGTTTCCGCTTGTTTTTCAGCGGAGAACACAATAAGCGGTGTATCAAAATGCATCAGTGTATAAATCATTCCAAACTCCTTCTCTTTTGCGTGAAATGTGAGATATCGAATCATGGCTAATGTGCGGCGCGTTTAGAGAAAATCAGGCTTCCCATATTCGTGGCCCTCCTACAACTTGAATGCCGATCTCGCGTATCAGGTTGCAAGTTAGTCGCAAGTTACATGCAAGTTGGTTCTAAGTTTGTACCAAATTCGTGATAAGCAGGTTTCAAGATGTGTTAGTTCTTTTGAATTATTCGGAAGCAAACCATCTTTCGGCACTTGTTGTTCCTTCGCCAAAAACCTTTTCGCCCGTTTTTCCCCTTTATCAGAGTTTGTTAGAAGACAATCGTGACAGTATTTTTTTGTGTCATTACGCTAACATGCATCCAATCACACATGTTAACAATTCCCTCACGCCACTTTTCAAACTCCCTACACTTTTCAATCTTATCATTCCAAGAAAAAGACAGCTGTTGTTTTTTCTCATCAAAAATCAGCTTTATTCCTTGCAGGATTTCCTTTGGGAGAAGTGAATCACCAAAGCGCTTAATTGGTTCAATCGTATCTAACAGACACAGCATAAACTGCAGGGGATACTTTTCGACAGAAAGCTTGTTTTCTGGATGGTCATTATACAGAAGCGGTGTGAGACCGAACTGTGTATAGTTGTCTTTTTCGGCATTGCCGCCGAGCCAGATGTTGTGGCAAATGATAGCATCCGCCGCGTAAGCGGCAAATGTGAGATGACCAATGTTCCAGTTCAATCCATCCCATCCCATATTACCATTTTCGTCAGGCACCTTACACGGGACGGTTTTAAAATAGTTTTTTACAAAGCGGTCAAAAAACAAATAACCTGCAATTATCCCATGCTCACATTTTCCTTGACAGGCGCGGTAGTAAAAGTAGTTTTCAATCAGCTCAGGCGAAAAGCGGAATGGAAGATCCCCCATTTTGTACGGAAAATGACAGTACGGAGAATATAGAACATTGTGATTCCCGAGGTGGAACTTCAAGGAACGGTGGCAACTAGAATCATTTGCAAGGATGGTTCCTAATTCAGCGCAGCTTGCGAAATCGTGGTACATAGCTGGCAAAAACCAGATATATTGGAAATTGCTGTCGTCATCATTCCCCCAAAACGGGTAATTTGGAACAAACTCTTTTAATACATTGCTAAGGCGCTCCTGGAATAAAGGCAGCAGCACCGATCCAAGCAGATATAGTGATACAGTGTGTAGGTGCTTTCCATGTTGTGCGTATTTGTCGTACAAATCATTGTTGAGTAGCCCGATTTTCCTCCCACTTTCGTAATGTTGATTTAAGAACTTTAAGCACCTTTTCTGGCTGACTTCTGTATTGTCAGTAAACAGGTCTTCTGCGTTACAGACAATCCCGTAGTAAGATCTCTTTTGTTCGGAATAATGCTCAAACAAGCTTTTCTCATGCATTTTTCTCACCTCACACCAGCGGATTCCGCTTGAAATCCCATGAGGTTTCATAAGAATCCCAATCAGTACAAGAAATAGTAATTGCTTTATTAACAAGGTTTGTAACAGACGCTTCCTCTTGAACCTTATATGGAAATAAGCATATATTGCCCGAAGTGCAGTTGATTGTTGGAGAAATAAACTTCAATATTTCTTTTGCAACCGTGGAGTTTAATAAGCCTAATATATACTTATTATTTGACGAGTATCCTGCGGGTGCTGCATTGCTTAAAATTGATCCCAACGGTTTGAATCTAAATGCGTTTTCCTTCGAAGTAATCATAGACCAGGTAAAACATTCACGGAAGAAGTACTCAAGACTTACCATTCTTCCCCCAGACGCTCCCTTAGTGTATTCTTTTAGAGCTGCTCCATCATTTTCCCAGTTCACAACATAATCATTGTTTCCATACCATTTCCGGTATTCTCCACCTTTATTATATTGAAACCACTTCCTTTGGCTATTTTGAGCTTCACTTCGATTTGGAGCATCAAGATATGTATTGTCAAAGCAAACTTCAAACCACAATCTTGTAAATAGTTCATTGTTTGTTGTAGACATTCCTGGTTTCACTTCTGCAAAATTTCCTAATTGTGGAAGTGAAAATACACAATAAATTGCATTGCTTACCCAATACGCCACCGGGGAGCCCGGAATTTTGGAGAAGTTAGACTGGTCGGCAACAAAGCGACCCATTCCTTCGAGGAACCACTTTTCTTTTGTTTCAACTGAGTCAACGGCACCTTGCTTCTCGAACAACCTGCAATATGTTCCCTTATATCCGTTGATATGAGCTTTGGCAATTACAAACGCTGTTGTGCCAAAATCCGAGCCAAAAACGCCCCGTCCGAAATGAACCATATTTGCGAAAGTGTCCTGCGCGATCAGGCTTTCACGCAGCTTTTCATAGCTCGATAAGAACATCCAAACAGGAATGTTAATCATGCTCATATAGCCTGTTTTTTTGCACATTTTCACCGTTTTCTCCATGAAAACAGTACTCATATCACTCTTTGTGTTCGGGTAATTCGACTTTACATACTCCGCAAGTCGCGCGTTCATGCCAGAAGCACCCATATACGGCGGATTCGTCACCACCACATTATACTTCTGCGCCAGCAATTCAGCGCACTTGACCAGCGGCAGCAGTTCATCCAGCGCCGCCATCTGCATCATGTTGATGTCGCTGCGGATCTCGTCAAACCGGGCGTACAGTCCGGCAAAGCCCACAGGTGTGATGTTCAGGATAGACCCGTACTCCTTGGCGTCCCGCATTTCGGTGATGATGCTCTCAATGTCGGCTTTCAGCTTCGGATCATTTTTGTGGAAGTACTCGATGGTCATTGCCGAAATACCGTTGCTCTCGCAGATGGAGTAAATATTCGGCTGAATGCCGCGCGTGAGCAAGCGGCGGTCATACTGCCGCGCCTTCATCATCACCGCAAAATAGGCAAGCTGCGCCGCACGGTCATCAATATCAAGACCATAGAGGTTATTCTTGAGGATGCTCTGCGCTGCCTCGCGCTGATCCCAACCGGCGGAGGTATAAATCTGCATTAGCACATCAAATGCGTATACCAAAATATGCCCGCTGCCCATGCACGGGTCGATGACCTTGATCTCTTCCGGCTTGATGGACTTGTATTCCTCGCGGAGCCCCACAAGCTGCTCTTCCACCTCCGGTTCCTGCTTGGCTTCGTCCAGATAGTATTTCCAGCCGTCGTGCAGCTCGGCATTGGGGTGACCTTCCAGCCAAAGTCTGCCGAGAGAGTTTTCCACCATATAGCGAACGATCCAGTCCGGCGTGAAAAGCTGCGTCGCGGCGGGGATGCGCTCTTTCGTGATCTTGACATTCTTCTTGAGCTGGGCGAAGGTATCATCTTTCAGCTCGGTGTTGTAATACTGGTACAGCCAGCCGATGATCTGCACCTGATCGGTCCAGTCCTGCTCATCAATATCTGCAATTAGCCGGGCAAGCACACTGTCCGGTCGCAGGATATTATTGGGCAGCAGCATTTCGGTATAGCCGCCCATTCGCTCAAACATCATCGGCAGCGCCTCATTCAGGGCATTGCACTGCGTCAGCAGCAGGTAGCGGTACAGGGCTTCGGTTTCGCTGTTCTCTATGTATTCTGCCACCTTGGCGTGGTTCAGCCCGGGCAGCTCCAAATGCAGCGCATCACGAAGGATCTCCGGCTTAAACGCACCGGAGGCATCGGAGAACACACGGATATGGGAGGGCAGGTAGTTGTTGATCTCCATAAAGCGCAGGGCAATAAAGCGGTTGAACCAAGTGTAGGCAACCTCCTCCATAACTTGATTATACCCCTTTTTCTTCACCAGCCGGATCAGCTCCTCCCGCTGGGTTCTTTCCTCTGCGGTAAGCAGCCGTCCGCTAATGGCTTCTGCCGATGCATCACCAAAGCCGGCTTCGCCGATCCCGTACTGGTAAGCACGCTGCTTTACCTGGGTTATCAGCTCGGTGCGTGCCCACATAGCAAATTTTTGGATCTTGTTCTTATCCACCTGTCCTACTCTCCTTAATTGATCTGCACCCCGTCGCAGCTTTCTAGCATCGTTATCAGCTTCTCGCGAATCGACTCCACATATTTGTCCACGTCGTCCTTGCTTTGAAGCCGTTTGGCCGCACACAGGTCATACCTACGAATCGTGGTGATCTTCCTTGCAGGAGGTACCGACCCGGGGGGAACGTCTTCATCGTGCAGCTTTTCCAGGTAGCGGCAGGTATTTTCACTGTATTTCAGCACCTGCGTGGTCATGGCATCCAATTGGGTCAGCGTGGTGGCTTCGGCTACCGCTTTGCGCTTTTCTTCAAAATATCCGTCAGCTGCCCGCAGAATATCTCCGGCATTTCTCACCTCACCTGCCAGCTGGTGAACGTCCTCCATGCAGTGACGAATATTTTCCAGCACTTCCTCACGCTTTATAGTCAACTGCTTGGCATATGCTGTATTGATTTTGCGAATCAGCTCCGGCAGCTCGCCAATGCGAGAATAGGGTCGGGGCATGGAGAGAATGGCTGTGATATCGCCAATGGCCTTAATGGTATCAGTATCCGCCGCAAAATACTCACGCTCTCTGCTTATATCGGTAAGGCATCTTTGAGCTTCATCGTACACCTCTCTCTGCGCCTTAAAGAACATTTCCACATCTTCCATATCCTCTGCGGACTCAAACAGCTCATCCTGCCGACAAACCATATTGGTGAGCAACGCAATATTGTCCTTGCGCTGTCCAAGAATGTCCACCATCAGCCTGTATTCTGTTTCCACCTTCTCCTTTTCGGGATATGTGCCCTTGGAATAGTAGTTATCCAAAAGCTTTTGGCAGTACTCCCGTTTCGCCTCAAATATCGCCAAAACATAGCTATTCAAGGCATCCGCATCGGTGGGAACATCCATGGCATTCTTATAATCCCGCAGGAAAGCTACGCTCTTACGAATCAGTTCCTCGGGCGGGGCAACCTTGCGCACCACAATCGCCTTATCAATTTCGGATTTCTTTCGCAGATAATCCACCAACCGACGGTCGTCCTTTTCTACAACGGCACCACCATATCGAATTTGGATCTTTTGCTGTACGACCAGCCGCGCGGCCAGTGCGGCAATATCTATTTCCCGCCAGCCAAAGGGGAGTGCTTGGAACCTGCGCTGCACATCGCCCATCGAGATCGTACCGCCAACGCCGTTTTGGTTTTTCAGCTCCAGCCACTGGCTTATCTCATTCAGCGCTTCCTCGTTATTGGCGCCCGTTCCGGCAATGCCGATCTCCTCATATGCTCCGTTTAGGATCTCCAAAATGTCTGCATCACTGTCGGCAAACCGATTGACATAATTCAGCTTGGAATAGACACTCTCCACCAGGCTGGTCATGGCACCGTCCAGCTTTTCCTTTGCAGAACCGGATCTCTGCTCCAAGATCTCACCGTGGACATAGAACTTTCCATCAACGATGGCCTTTTCGATTAAGCTGCGGGCATGACTTTCCAGCCTCCGTGCCTCATCGTTGCGGTCCCGAATGATCCGCTGGAAGCTTTCCGGCATTTGCGAAACATTCCGCTTCTTTACATACTTGCGGATCCTCATTGCCTGCTCCAGCTCATCATAATACGGAGTATCCGCCGAGAGAACTACAATGGCCTCGTTGTTAATTTGGGATTCCATAAGAAGCCTCGCCTCTCCGCCCTCGAGAAAATCGGCTGCCGCCGTGACAATGCGCAGCCGCATTCCACCGCAGGAGGCACCGTTCAGCGTTTCATCGACATACTGGTCATATGCAAAATCATACCGACCGTACTTAAACTTTTTTGCGGGATAGATTTCACCATAGACCGTCTGGGAAATGCTTTGGACAATTTGAGCGCTGTCTACGCTGGTGTTTTTGATCTCAACGGCAACATCCTGCTCCTCATCAGTCAGGAAGGTATAGGTATCCCCATTACGGGAGATATAATTTTGGGTCAGCAGGCGATCCAGTGACGCCGCAATAGAGGCTCGCAGAGTGATTTTGTCGGCGTGAATATCATCGATCATCAAAATAGAGATATTCTCTATATTCGCCTTGATATCATCGATGTATCGAATCAAATACAGCAGCTTCAGCACATTGACGTCCTGCTGCTCCAAGCCGTCATGGGCATCGGCGGCATTTTGGCAGCGGTCGATCACACGGCGTATGGTACTTTCCAGGAAGGTATGCACCGTGTCATAGAATTGATAAAACGGAACCAACGCGTTTTCATCCTTATTTTCGATGCGCTGTGCCGCCTCCTGAAAGCCGGAAAGCATAGAGCGCTCGCCACCGGAAAGGTGCTTGCCGGAGTTTCCGTGCTTGCGGATTTCAGCAAGTACCTTTTGGATGATAATAAACTGATAGGGAATGAAGGGGAAGGTTGCGCTGAACTCTTCCGCGCTGGTAAAGCCCTTAATATCAAGAATGGGATTATCAAAGACAAACAGACTCTTTAGACCGGAAGCCTCCTTCTCATACTCCATTTTCAAAAGGCTATCTGCTTCATCTGTCTTTGCCAGTATGCGCTTTTTGATTACCTCATCAACCGACGAGGAGGACAGGCTCAAGCGGGTATTAAAGCGCCCCTGGATTTTGGAAAAATCATCGCCGGTGATCTTTACGACAGAATCGATGCCCTCCTGGCTGGTCACCATGACCCATACCTTGCCCCGACACTTATCGCCGATTTCCTCTACCAGCGACTGTAGATTTATCATCAGGTCGCCGTCATCGCCGATATACTGCCCGACTTCATCCACGCAGAACAGCAGCCGGAAGTTATCCCCCTTGCTATCCACGTATTCCTTAATCTCAGAAACAAGCTGCTTAATACTCATATCGGCATTTTCTTCACCGTTAAACCAGTTTCTTGCCGCTGTTTCACTCATGCCGAGAACCGACTGCATTACCTCAACGATGTCGTCCTCGAAGAAGCCGGAAGCGGAGCGGGTATCGACCCACTCCTCACCGTTGATCTCCTTAAATGCCGCACGGAAGGCTTCGGTCTTACCCTGCTTATCAATAAAGCGTTCCAGCTTGGCGGTTTTCAGGTCATCCCCGTAAAACCCGCAATGGTTATAGAACACCTTTGCAAACACCCGCAGCACTGCCGTCTTATCTTTTTTGATAGGACCTTCAATATCAATATTGAACAGGATCGACTCGGTGGGGATGCGAACGCACCTTTCCACCATGGCATAGGTTATGGCATCATCCAGCTTGTCCTTAAAGTAATCAAGAGCCTCCCGGCCATCCACCTTTTTGTTGGAGAGCAGATAGGAAAGCATCTTCAGGAAGTGAGATTTACCGCTGCCGAAAAAGCCGGAGATCCACACCCCGACCTTATCAGTCGGAATGTCGATTGCCCTTGAATAGTTATCAAAGAATGTATCGAAGCACCGCCGCAGATCCTTGGTGATGATATACTCACTTAACTCCTGCTTTAAGCTTTCTTGGTCATCCTGTGACACCTTGATAACGCCGTTAATGTCACGGTCGATATCCTTTTGGAACATATTTTGAATCTTCATGCCGTCTCTCCTCAATCTATCAATTTACAAAAGGTTGAACGCTCTGTAATAATGTCCGTCAAGAAATTTGCCAAACAGTCCAAGGTCCTGCCCGTTGAACGAGCCCGGGTAGAACATCACAATAGGAATATCTGCAAAAAGGTGCTGCATACTGTCCAGCATCTTGTGGGAACGCATAAACGGATAAATCTTTCCGACCCCGGTAAGGAAAAGCACATCCCCGTATTCATGGGGCTCATACTTCATATATTCCAGCAATGCCTCCGGCGTGGCGATCTTTTGAAGCTGGTCGAGCAGATAGTCCTTTCCCCGTCGTTCCTCCAGCGCATCTACGGACTTCAGAACCCGTTTATCATCCAGAAGCTTCAGGAAAATCTCATAGAGATCGCACTCCTTGATGTGATACGGTGTTCCTTTTTCCTCCTTTAGCCGAGCAATAAAATCTCGGACAATGATCTCATCAGCCGGATCGTAACAAAAAACATGGATGCCGACTTCATTACTCAAGCCCTTGTTGGCAAGGAAACTTGGGTCAGATATCCTGTCCCGAATTCGGTCCAATTCCTGCTTTATATTCCCCATACCGCTGCCCCCTTATCTAAAGCAATTAAACGCCGCCAGTGCTTCTGTATCGTTGTTGGCACGAATGCCTTCCTCCAGCTCATCGCACAAAAACAGCGGATTCAGCCGATCTGATTTAACGGTGTCAAGCATCTGCGCTTCGACCAATACCTTGGTCAATACCTGCTTAATTTTACTGATCGTTAATTCGCTCCATCCTGCTACATCATCATTTTGCTCCTGGAGGTGGGAGAAGAAAGCATTCACATCCTTTCGTGTAAAGGAAAAATCCTGATTCTTGTACTTTTCCCCTATCACCCCAACCATAAAATCCCACACCAGCCGATTGTATCGCATCATCGCATACAAGTTGATCTGCTTTGCGATTGCAATGGGTGCTGCAGAAAGCTCCCACCGAAGGGCATCATTATCCAATGCGTCCAACCGCTTGTAACAGCTGCGAACCATCCGGGAAACCAGCCGTTCGGTGGGGTACTGAAATAGATTATTCTCCTTAATCTCCTCGATAGCCGCCTCAACCGGAACGCCGTCAAGGTAGTATTTCGATGCTATGCGGATCTCATAAAAGAGAAACTGTTCCGCCGTAATGGTTCCACTGTATACCTGTGATCGCTCCATATATTTCTCCGTTCAACGCAAGCTCCTTGCTCATTTGACCATTAGATACAAATTCACATAATACACTATACCACAAATTTTGATATATTGCCAATATTTACGACGAAATTGTCGCTTACCTATGCTCAGATTTTGCTGGGAACTAAGGCTTTATCCACCGACAGAACCCGGGCAGTTTACCTTCACTCTCACCGCAGATGCTCTCGAAAAAGCCCACATGCTTTTTGTGGGAGAAAATAAAGTAAAACCGGTTTGTGAATTGCGGGAATTCCAGCAGAAATACGGCGTCGGCATGTAGGTAGTTTTGCTGGAATTTCATGATGGCGTCAATACAGCGGGCTTTGGAGGTCATTTGCGGGCGGTGCTGATATAGAATGACATTTTGTCCTCTGTCATAGTAATCTCTTAACTCGTCCCACCGCACATGCTTCTCTGTCGCGGAATGATTCAGGTGCATTCTCTCCGTTTCCAGACCATTGTCGGGGTCAAGAAATACCGTATCGCAGCCGGCGGTTTTCGTCAGCGCATTTTGGTGCCATGCAGACCTGTCCGTGCCCGGCATTACGGAGTAAAGTGCCGCGGGGAAGAGATCAGCCTGCTCGATACGATCAACCGAACGGTTTTTCTCAACCATCACGATTTGATACAAGGCATCGAATAGGGCAGGATCAAATGCGCGGTATTTCTCCGGCTTTTCCAGATAGCCGATGTACTTACCGTCATCCTCCTTTTGGGTCACCGGTGGTTTGACCATGTACCAGTTGACGGCAAGGATATGTGCTTTATTGCCGATCATGCGCAGCAGACCGTATTTGCCATAGTCGCCGATATCCCCAACATAGTTATCCTGCATCTTCATTCCTCCAGTCTTTTCAAAGCAGGGTGTTCATCGTTTGCTTTACTATGATTATATCATAGTTTTACAGCGTAAACTTTCCCGTCGCTCTCGCGTCGACCGCATAGGCAAACAGATCACCCTTGAGGACGGCGGCAAAATAGTCATTGCGGTGCCATTCATCGGAATAGTGCTTTTCGATGAGTTCCAGTGTTTCACGCAGCTGGAGCATCGCGGCGACCTCGTGTTTGCAGCAGCCGCTGCAAAAGCAAGAGCAGGTCAATCTGCTGATCTCACCATCGCAGTATTTAAACTCGACCTCATAGAATTTGCTTCCTTCGACGATGGCATAGCCTTTGGTACCGTCAACGCAGAGATACTTGACCTTGTTGCAGTTATAAAGTTCATAGCCGCGTGTGCCGATTTCACTGCTGGCACCCATGCCGGATAGATCGTTTAATGGGAAAGAGGTATTATCACTGCCGCAGATGAATTCATCGTCCGTTGCTGGTGCATTGTACCACGTAAGCACCTTGCTGCGTGGCAATGTCTCCCTGTCAAAAGTCACGAAGTGCGACCCCGCAATGAAAAATCGTCCGTGAACTGTTGTGTCGACCATACATATCACACGCTTGTAGTCTGCTATTTTGATCTTAAAGTTATAGTTGACCTCGATGACGCGCCCGCGCAGCCCAGCCAGCTTGCCGTCCACATAAACCAGATCACCGCAATGCAGATCAAATTGGTCGTTATAGTATGCCAGCGTCATGTTGCGTGCCGCAAAGTAAACTCGCACTACTGATTTGCGGGGTGCAACTTGCGTTTTAGGCACATGGGAACCTATTTCGGGGGCTTTTTTCTCACAGCAGCCCGCCGTGTTAAATCCGATTTTAAATGCCATAATGTCTCCCTCCCTATAAAAATATCGCTTGGTTTTTTGTTTTTACAGCCCTATTATAATATAAAGTCTGTCCCATAGTACGGACTTATCCCTGACGCGCCCCCTGTCGGGTAGATTTTCTTTGTGGACACCTGTTATGTAGCATAAGAGCAGCTATCAGGCTGCATGGGAATTGCGCATTTGATATTTCCCTGCCCTGTGCGTATA